>CAYMMK010000004.1:0-58108 GCA_964391575.1 uncultured Limnohabitans sp. | reverse complement strand
TGCCCATCGGGCCTTTCATCCAGTGACGGGCTTCTTCATCAAACACTTTTTTCTGCTCGGCGGAGAGGCCGGCGTAGAAGATTTTGGTCGCCTCCATACGCTTTTGCATCATTGCATCGCGCTCGGCTTTGAACGCCTGCATGCGTTCCATGCGCTCGGGCGTAGTCATGCTCTCCATTGCTGTACGGTCGCGGCGGACCAGAGGCTGGGTGGGAAGTTTGACAGCGGCCACAAACTGGCTCCATGCCTGTTCTTGACCCGCCTGCAACTGCAGTTTGTATTTCAGCAGTTCCAAAGCCCGCGCTTGTTTTTCGGCGCGGTGCGCCTGTATCCGCTCATAGGACATGTTTTCAAGACGCGCACGGGCACCTCCATCGGGTGTGGAAGGGGTAGCAGGGGTAGCAGGTGCGGCAGGGATAGAACTCTGGGCCCAAGACATGCTGCTGATGGCCAGCAGCAGGCTGGAGATGAACAAGAGGCGGGGCAATTGGACAGGCATAAAAGACTCCAATGAAGACCGAAATGCATCGGCGTGTCGTGAATTCTGGGGGATCTGTGTGTCGGGCTTGTACCGCTGTGCTGCTGGCGTGTAAAGATGGGCAAACATGCGCCCAGCGGGCCTGTACGCGCGGGTCAGCGGCCGAACAGCCCGCTCTGGTAGTCGTGCACGGCCTGCACCAGCTGCGCCTGGGTGTTCATCACAAATGGCCCGTACTGGGCAATGGGTTCGCCCAGTGGCTGACCGCTGATCAGCAAGGCACGTGTCCCCGCTTGACCGCGCAAGGCCACGCCGTCCCCGTGCGGTGCCAGGATGCCCATGCGCTGCACCTCCAGCCCGGTGCCCGCGCCCTGACCATCAAGCACCTCCAGCCGGCCCCGGTACACATACACAAAAGCGTTGTGGCTGACCGGCAATGGCTGCTCGAACGTGTGAACGCCGCCAAAGTGCAGGTCCAGATACAGTGGATCGGTGGGCCACTGCGCAACCGGACGGGCGATGGCACCCGGCACCCCGTGGCTGTGTCCGGCGATCACCCGCACCCGCACCCCTTGTGGACGGGTGAACTCGGGAATGTCCCCGCTGGGGATGTCGCGGTAGGCGGGCGCGCACATCTTTTCCCGGGCGGGCAGGTTCAGCCACAGCTGAAAGCCCTCCATGCGGCCTTCTTGCTGTTCGGGCATTTCGCTGTGAATCACCCCCCGGCCGGCCGTCATCCACTGCACCCCGCCCGTCTCCAGCAAGCCCTCGCCGCCGTGGCTGTCGCGGTGGCGCATGCGCCCGGCAATCATGTAGGTGACGGTTTCGAAGCCGCGGTGGGGGTGATCCGGAAAGCCGGCGCCGTAATCACGCGGATCGTCGCTGCCGAACTGGTCGAGCATCAGGAAGGGGTCCAGACGCCTTTGCAAATCGCCGGTCAGCACGCGCGTCAGGCGCACGCCCGCGCCATCGCGCGTCGCACGCCCTTGTACCACCGACTCCAGCGCCCTGGGCTGACTGAGGGTCATGGGCCAGCCCCTCGGGGACCCGGGGTGCGGCAGGCGTTGATCCCCAGCCGCGTGTCAGGCGGACACCTGCCCAGCGCGGCGGTGGCCAGCGGCAACAGGCCCAGCCAGCCCCAGGCACCGACGGTGCCACTGGCCGCCAGCGCGATCAGACCCAGGCCCAAAACAATTCTGCCGATGCGGTCCAGACCGCCGACGTTGCGTGGCATGAAGGTGCTCCTTGAGCAGGATTGATGCCGGTCAAGCCGCGACCGGGTAGCCCTCGTCGACAATCGCCCGGGCGAGGGCTTCGCGGCTCAGTTGCGAGTCGACCTCGACGCGCCCCTGCGGGCGGTCGATCACAATTCTGGCCTGAGGGTCCAGACGCTGCAAGGCCTGCGTGACGGCCTTCTCGCAGTGTCCGCAGGTCATGCCCTGAACTTCAAAGACTTGTTGCATGATCGGTCCTTCCAGTGTTCGTGCAAGCATAGAGCATCCGAACGCGCCCCGACATGACCCTGATCAAACCCACCACCGTGCAACTCTCCATCGAGGGCATGACCTGTGCGTCCTGCGTCGGGCGGGTCGAGCGTGCGCTGGGCAAGGTGTCAGGCGTGCACAGCGCCAGCGTCAACCTGGCTACGGAAAGTGCCCGCATCGAAGCGGTGGATGAGGGGCAGCTGACGGCCCGCCTGATGCGGGCGGTGCGCGACGCCGGCTACGAACCGCATCTGCCCGCCCCCGACGAACAGCGCCAGGACGAAAACCCATGGGAAGGATTTGCCCCCGTCGCCGCCGCCCTGGTGCTGTCGGCGCCACTGATGTTGCCCATGGTGGCCGCCCTGTGGGGCCAGCACCTGATGCTGCCGCCGCTGTGGCAATGCCTTCTGGCCACGCCGGTGCAGTTTGTACTGGGCGCGCGTTTTTACAAAGCCGGTTGGCACGCCGTCCGCGCCATGAGTGGCAACATGGACCTGCTGGTGGCCATGGGCACCAGTGCCGGCTGGCTGCTCTCGATGTGGCTGTGGCTGTCGGCGCCTGCCGGCACCCAGCCGCATCTTTACTTCGAGGCCTCGGCGGTGGTGATTGCCCTGGTGTTGCTGGGCAAATGGCTCGAGACACGTGCGCGCCGCCAGACCACCGCAGCCATTCGAGCCTTGCAGGCCTTGCGGCCCGCGAAGGCGCATTGGCTCGGGCCGCAGGGGGAAACCGATGTGCCCCTGCAGGAAATCATGGCCGGTGACCGCCTGGTGGTGCGCCCCGGCGAGCGGGTGCCGGTGGATGGCCAGGTGCTCGAAGGCCACACCCAGACCGACGAATCGATGCTCACCGGTGAACCGTTGCCCGTCTCCAAAGCCGTGGGCGATGCGCTGACGGCCGGCTCCATCAATGGCGAAGGCCGGGTCGTGATGCAGGTGCAGGCCGTGGGCGCCGAAACCGTGCTGGCACGCATCATCCGCATGGTGGAGGACGCGCAGGCGGCCAAAGCCCCGATCCAGCGTCTGGTCGACCGTGTGGCCGAGGTGTTCGTGCCGGTGGTGCTGGCGGTGGCCCTGCTGACCCTGGCGGGCTGGTGGCTGGCCGGCGCCGCCATGGAAGACGCCATCATCCATGCCGTGGCCGTGCTGGTGATCGCCTGTCCCTGTGCGCTGGGCCTGGCCACACCGGCCGCCATCATGACGGGCACCGGCGTGGCGGCCCGTCACGGCATCTTGATCAAGGATGCGCAGGCGCTGGAACAAGCGCACCGGGTCCAGACGGTGGCCTTTGACAAGACCGGCACCCTCACCGTGGGTCAGCCGCGGTTGCTGGGCCATGCGGCGGTCGCGGGTGTGGACGCCCGCAGGTGGCTGGACCTGGCCGCCGCCGTGCAGGCCGGCAGTGAACACCCGCTGGCGCGCGCGGTGGTGAAGGCTGCGCGCGAGCATGGGCCCATGGCTCTGGCCGCCACGGCCGTCCGGGCCGTGCCTGGCCGCGGGGTGCAAGGCCAGGTGCAGGGCCACGAGGTGTGGATCGGGCAGTTGCGCTGGCTGGCCGAGGAAGGCCTGGACTTGCAGCCCTGGTCGGAGGCGCGGGCCGTCTGGCAGGCCGAAGGTGCTACCGTCTCGGCGGTGGCCGAGCGCACGCCGGACGGCCTGCAGGCGCGCCTGCTGCTGGCCTTTGGCGACCAGCCCAAGCCCGGCGCCCGCGAAGCCTTGCAGGTGCTGCGCGCCCGGGGGTTGCGTCTGGTCATGATTTCCGGTGACAACCGCGCCGCGGCCGAGGCCATGGCCCGCCGCCTGGGCTTGCAGCCCGAACAAGGTGAAGTGCTGGCCGAGGTGCTGCCGGGCGACAAGGCCTCGCAGATTCAGCGTCTGCGCGAGGGCGGGCGCACAGGCGTACAGGTGGTGGCGATGGTGGGCGACGGCGTCAACGACGCCCCTGCACTGGCCGCCGCCGATGTCGGACTCGCCATGGGCAACGGCACCGATGTGGCCATGCATGCCGCTGGCATCACGCTCATGCGCGGAGACGTGGCGCTGGTCAGCGCCGCCCTCGATATCTCGGCCCGCACCGTGGCCAAGATCCGTCAAAACCTGTTCTGGGCGTTTATTTACAACATTGCCGGCATTCCCCTGGCGGCCCTGGGCTACCTCAGCCCGGTAATTGCCGCGGCGGCCATGGCGCTCAGCTCGGTCAGCGTCATGGCCAATGCCCTGCTGTTGCGCCGCTGGCGCCCGCCCCCTCCGTGAGCCTTGCGCCAGTGCAGGTTCGGCACCGCAAACAGTGCGGCGCTCAGGCCAGGGTCGGGTAGTCGAGATAGCCCTCGTCGCCGCCGCCGTAAAAGGTCTTGCGCTCGGGGGTGTTGAACGGGCCGCCCTGGCGCAGGCGCGCGCCCAGGTCGGGGTTGGCAATGAAGGGCCGACCAAAGGCGATCAGGTCTGCGCCTTCGGCCAGGGCCGATGCGGCCAGCGCCAGGTCGTAGCCGTTGTTGACCATCCATGCCCCGCGGCCGCCGGCACCACGCCAGGCCTGGCGCAGGGCTGTGTAGTCAAAGGGGGCCGGACCCTGCTGGTGGGTACGTGCGCCGCCAGTCGCGCCCTCGATCAGATGCACATAAGCCAGACCCAGGGGCCCCAGTGCCCGCACCACGTGCTCGAACAGGGCTTGCGGCGCATCGTCGCTGGCGTCGTTGGACGGCGTGACGGGCGAGAGCCGGATACCGGTGCGTGCACCGCCGATTTCGTCGGTCACGGCCTGCATCACCTCCTGCACGAAACGCGCACGGTGGGCCACCGGTCCGCCGTAATCGTCGGTGCGCCGGTTGCTGCCCGCGCGAAGAAACTGGTCGATCAGGTAGCCGTTGGCCGCATGGACTTCGACGCCATCAAAGCCAGCGGCCATGGCGCGCGCGGCGGCCTGTCGGTAGTCCTGCACGATGCCGGGAATTTCCTCGATTTGCAATGCGCGCGGGGCAGATGTTTCGACAAACTGCGGCTGCCCGTCGACCAGCAGCACGGTTTTGGTCTGCGCCGTCAGGGCCGACGGGGCCACCGGCGCCACACCGCCGGGCTGCAAACTGGTGTGCGACACACGCCCCACATGCCACAGCTGCACCACGATCGAGCCGCCTTCGGCATGCACCGCATCGGTCACCACCCGCCAGGCGCGCACCTGCTCGTCATTCCACAGGCCCGGCACGTCGGCATAGCCCTGGCCCTGGGGGCTGATGGCGGTGGCCTCGGTGATGATCAGGCCCGCCCCGGTGTCAGGGCAGGCGCGCTGGCGGTAGTAGGTGGCCATGCGGGTGTTGGGCATGGCACCGGGAGCGCGGTTGCGGGTCAGCGGCGCCATGACGATGCGCGAGCGCAGGACCAGGGCGCCGGCGTGGACGGGATCAAACAGGGACGGCATGCACGGACTCCTTCGGATGCGGGCCAGGAAAGGATCATCTACTATGCAGGCTGCAAGCGCCCCGAGCTGCCGCCGACCGGACGGCAGCTCGGGCCCTTGTGTGACCCCTACAACGCAGGACACCCCGCATGAGCACTGTCGGACTGATTGGTTTGGGCGCCATGGGCGCGGGCATGGCGCAATCGTTGCGCCGTGCCGGGCACACGGTGCATGTGTTTGATGTGCGGCGCGAGGCTGCCGAGGCCTTTGCCAAAGAGGGCGGCGTGGCCTGCGCCAACCTGGCCGAGCTGGGCGCCGCCTGTGATGTGGTGATCTCGGTGGTGGTCAATGCCGCGCAGACCGAGGCGGTGCTGTTTGGCAGCGGCGCCCAGGACCAGGGTTGCGCGGCGCACATGAAGCCCGGCAGCGTGTTCGTGATGTGCTCGACCGTGGACCCGAACTGGTCGGTCGCGCTTGAAGCCCGGCTCCAAGCCATGGGCCTGCGCTATATCGACGCACCGATTTCCGGTGGGGCCGCCCGGGCCGCCAGTGGCCAGATCACCATGATGACCGCCGGCCAGCCCGAAGCCTATGCAATGGCCGAACCCTTTCTGAACGCCATGGCCGCCAAGGTCTACCGGCTGGGCGACCAGGCGGGCGCGGGCAGCCAGGTCAAGATCATCAACCAACTGCTGGCCGGCGTGCACATTGCCGCCGCCGCCGAAGCCATGGCGCTGGGCCTTCGCGAGGGGGTCAACCCCGAGGCGCTCTACGAGGTCATCACCCACAGCGCGGGCAACAGCTGGATGTTTGAAAACCGCATGGCGCACGTGCTCGCGGGCGACTACACGCCATTGTCGGCCGTCGACATCTTCGTCAAGGATCTGGGCATCGTGCTGGATGTGGCGCGGGCCAGCAAGTTCCCGCTGCCGCTGTCCTCTACCGCACACCAGATGTTCATGCAGGCCAGCACCGCGGGTTTTGCCAAGGAGGACGACAGCGCGGTCATCAAGATTTTTCCGGGCATTGAGCTGCCGAAAGGCCAGGCATGACGATGGTGCTGGGCTGCATTGCCGACGACTTCACCGGCGCCACCGACCTGGCCAACAACCTGGTGCGCAGCGGCATGCGCGTGGTGCAGACCATTGGCGTGCCCACTGGCGCGCTGAACGTCGAAGTCGATGCGGTGGTGGTGGCCCTCAAGTCGCGCACCACCCCGGCCGCCGAGGCGGTAGCCCAGTCGCTAGACGCACTGCGCTGGCTGCAGGCGCAGGGCCACAATGGTGTATCACCGCAGATCTATTTCAAGTACTGCTCCACGTTTGACAGCACCCCCGCGGGCAACATCGGCCCGGTAACCGAGGCGCTGATGGATGCACTGGGGACCGACTTCACCATCGCCACCCCGGCCTTTCCGGACAACGGGCGCACGGTGTTCAAGGGTTACCTGTTCGCGGGCAATGTGTTGCTCAATGAGTCGGGCATGCAGAACCACCCGCTCACGCCCATGCAGGATGCAAACCTGGTGCGGGTGATGCAGGCGCAGACCCAACGCCAGGTGGGTCTGATTGACTACACGGTGGTGGCACGCGGGCCCCAGGCCATTGGCGAGCGCATCGCCGCGCTGCGGGTCGAAGGCGTGGGCGTGGCCATTGTGGATGCCACCAGCAACGACGACCTGCTGCGCCTGGGCCCGGCCCTCAAAGGCATGCCCCTGGTGACCGCCGGCTCGGGCGTGGCCATCGGCCTGCCGGCCAACTGGGGCCTGGTGCCGTCAAGCACCGCGAGCCAGCTGCCCCCTGCGCAGGGCCTGCGCGCCATCGTTTCGGGCAGTTGTTCGCAGGCCACCCGCCGGCAAGTCGCACACTTCAAGGCGCAAGGCGGGGCCGCCCTGGCGCTCGACCCGTTGCAGCTGACCGGCGACACCGAGCCCGTGGTGGCGAAGGTGATGGCCTGGGCACAGCCCTTGCTGTCGCAAGGCCCGGTGCTGGTGTATTCCACCGCCGAGCCCGAAGCCGTCAAGGCCATCCAGGCCCGTCTGGGCGCAGCCACAGCGGGCGCGCTGGTGGAACACGCGCTGGCCGCCGTGGCGCGCGCCTTGGCGCAAGCGGGCGTGCAGCAACTGGTGGTGGCCGGTGGGGAGACTTCGGGGGCCTGCGTGCAGGCGCTGGGCATCACGCAGTTGCAGATCGGCCCGCAGATCGACCCCGGTGTGCCCTGGTGCCATGCGCACGGCGATGCCGGGCCGCTGCACCTCACGCTCAAGTCGGGCAACTTCGGCACCGAGGATTTTTTCACCAAAGCCTGGGCGGGACTGGCATGAGCAGCGCGGCCATGAGCGAAGCCCGGGCGCGCGAGGAGATCTGCCGTGTCGGCCGCAGCCTGTTCGAGCGCGGGTATGTACATGCCACGGCCGGCAACATCAGCGTGCGGCTCAACGATGGTTTTCTGATCACGCCCACCGACGCCTGCCTGGGCTTTGTGCAACCCGAACATCTGGCCAAGGTAGGTCTGGACGGACGCCAGATCAGCGGCGAGCGCGCCAGCAAGACCCTGGCCCTGCACCGCCGCATCTACGAGGCCGCGTGTGAAACCGATGCCGGCACGCAGTGCGTGATCCACACCCACAGCACGCACCTGGTGGCCCTGAGCCTGCAAGCTCAAAGCGGCCATGTCAGCGGCGAACTGCTGCCCCCGATCACGCCGTACTTCGTCATGAAGGTCGGCCATGTGCCGCTGGCGGCCTACCACCGCCCCGGCAGCCCGGCGGCGGCCGACGAGGTGGCCGCGCTGATCCGCCAGTACGCCGCACGCGGCACGCCGATCCGTGCGGTCATGCTGCCGCGCCTGGGGCCCAATGTCTGGCACGACAGCCCGGCTGCCGCCATGGCCACGCTCGAGGAACTGGAAGAAACCGCGCGCCTGCGCCTGCTGGCCCCCGGCACGCCCGCATTGCGCGCCACCGATCTGGACGAGCTGCGCGCCGTCTTTGGCGCCCGCTGGTGAGGCCGCCAGCACTCCCTTCAGGCCTGCCCACAAGCTCACTGTTCATGGAGACGCCATGCCCCGCTTTGCCGCCAACCTGTCGATGATGTACCCCGACCTGCCCTTCCTCGAGCGTTTCGAGGCGGCGGCAAAGGACGGCTTTGAGGCGGTGGAATACCTTTTTCCCTACGCTTTTGCGCCGCAGGACATCACCGCCCGTCTGCGGGCCCACGGGCTGCAGCAGGTGCTTTTCAACACCCCCCCGGGCGGGTCCGATGTGGACGGCTTCAATGCCGCCTGGGCGGCCGGCGAACGCGGCACCGCCTGCGTGCCCGGGCGCGAGGCGCAGTTCCGGGCCGGCTTTGCCCACGCCCTGGCCTGGGCCGAAACGCTGGACTGTCCCCGCATCCATGCCATGGTGGGCTTGCGCGCCGAAGGCGTGCGCGAACAGGCGGCCGACGACACTTTGTGTGCCAACCTGCAGTGGGCGGCCGCCGAGGCGGCCCGCGCGGGACGCGATGTGCTGATCGAGCCGATCAACCCGCGCAGCGTGCCGGGCTTTCATCTCAACCGCCAGGACCACGCCCACCGCATCGTGCAGAGCGTCGGTGCGCCCAACCTGAAGGTGCAGATGGATCTGTTTCATTGCCAGATCGTCGAAGGCGACCTCTCCACCCGCATTGCCACCTACCTGCCAACCGGGCGGGTGGGCCATTTCCAGATCGCCGACGTGCCTGACCGGCACGAGCCCGGCAGTGGCGAGGTGCACTGGCCGCACCTGTGGGCCCTGATCGACCGCATCGGCCAGGCGTGCGGCTGGCAGGGCTGGCTGGGCTGCGAATACCACCCGGCCGATACCGGCAGCGGCGGCACCTCGCGCGGGCTGGCGTGGATGCAGGGTCTGCGCTGAAGCGTGTGCGCCTCAGGCGCTGGCACACACGGTGTGTGCGCCGGCCCAGCGGTTGAGCGGCTGCGCAGTGTCGCGGCCACGGCGCAAGGCGGTCATCTCGGCCAGAATGCTCAGGGCGATCTCGGGCGGTGTCAGCGCCCCCAGATCCAGGCCGACCGGGCCGTGCAGCCGGTTGATCTGCTGCGGCGTCAGATCGAACAGCAGCAGGCGTTCACGCCGGCGCGACTGGTTGTGCACCGAACCGAGCGCGCCCACATAAAAGGCCGGCGTTTTGAGCGCCTCCATCAGGGCCAGGTCGTCAAGCTTGGGGTCGTGCGTGAGCGCCACCACCGCGCTGCGGCTGTCGAGCTGCAGGGCCAGCACCAGATCGTCGGGCATCATGGTCGACAAGTGCACGCCCTCCTGGCGCAACCAAGGCTCATGGTATTCGGTGCGCGGTTCGCACACCGTCACCCGGTAGTCCAGCATCAGCGCCATGTGTGCCAGGTAAGACGAAAGCTGCCCGCCCCCAATGATCAGCAGCCGGTGGCCGGGCCCGTGCAGGGTGCGCAGCTGCTGGCCATCAAAGGCCACCCGGTCGGCCGCGCTGCCGTCAGCCCCGGGCGGGTGATCGGCCGGATGCAGGTGGACCTGACCGCTGTGCAGGTCGAGCACCCGCAGCACCTGCCGCCGCTCGGTGATGGCCGCGAGCAGCGCTTGCAATTGCGACTGGGGGCCCAGCGGCTCGAGCACGAGGCGCACCGTGCCGCCACAGGGCAGACCGAAACGGCGCGCCTCGTCGGCCGACGCGCCATACACCGTCAGCGCCGGTGTCTGCAGAACCAGCTCGCCCGCGGCCACGCGGCGCACCAGATCGTCCTCGATGCACCCGCCCGACACCGAGCCGGCCACCTGCCCGTCGTCACGGATGACCATCAGCGATCCGGGCGGACGCGGCGCGCTGCCCCAGGTGTTGACCACGGTGCCCATCACCACCCGGTGGCCCCGGGCGCACCAGTCCAGCGCGGTACGAATGATGTGAATGTCGGTGCTGTGCATGCCGGGCTCAGTATCCACAGGGCTCCCATGCGGGCGGCCACTGAACGCGCAGGCCGAAGCGAGCCTCCATGTGGTGTAAATCTTGCGGGGTGTCCAGATCCAGGCAGTAATGCGAATTGGAACTTGGCCAGGCCCAGGTTTTGGTCGGATGCAGCGCTTGCCACTGTCGGCAGCCCATTTCCGCAGGCGCGGCCAGAATGGCCGCACGGGCCCGCGCGGTCATCAGCACCGGATGCCCTGGCTGACCGTCCACATGTGGCTGTAGGAGTTCGATACCGGCGGGCCGATGCTGCCAGGCCCGCATCAAGGCCAGCAGCTCCGATGGGCCCAGCAGAGGCTGGTCAGCCAGTGACACCATGACGGTGTGGATGGTTTGTGGCAATGACCCTAACCCCAGCCGAAAGGAGGCGACTTGGTCAACATGCGGGTCGGGGTGACTGATCGTACGAACCGGCCATTGTCGACAGACTTCGTCAATGGCTTGGGCATGATGGCCCAACACCACCACCACCTCATGAGGGCGCAAAAGCTGCAGGGATTGCATCAACCGGTCGAGCAAGGACTGCCCCTCGATTTCCAGCAGGCACTTGGGGCGCCCCCCCATGCGCGAGCCCGATCCAGCGGCCAGCACCAACACACCCAGCAGAGGGGTGTCGATGGTGTGAGAGGCCGTGCGTTGCATGCTCGATGAGACGTTGGGGAGCAGTGATTCTAGGCGGGGCCACCTGTGATGGTGCTGGCCAACCCGGCCCAAGGACGCTACAGTCAAGCACATTCAAAGCCACAGCTCCCGCCATGAACGCTCCCCTGCACCGCGAAATGTCCCCACACCGCCTGGACAGCGCCCTTGCCCTGCGCGAGGTCAGCGAAGCCTGGGACCGGCGCATCCTGCCCGCGCTGAAAAACTACATCGAAGTTCCGGCCAAATCGCCGGCCTTTGACGCCGACTGGGCCGCGCACGGGCACATCGAGACTGTGCTGCGCCATGCCGCCGACTGGGTGCTGGCGCAAAAAGTCGAGGGCCTGACACTTGAAATCATTCGCTTGCCCGGGCGCACCCCGGTGATGTTTTTTGAAGTGGAGGCCACCCGCGCCGCCGGTGAGGGCAGCGGCCAGACGGTGCTGATGTATGGCCATATGGACAAGCAGCCCGAGTTCAACGGCTGGAGGAACGACCTCGGCCCCTGGACGCCGGTTCTTGAAGACGGCAAGCTTTATGGCCGGGGCGGTGCCGACGATGGCTATGCGGTCTACGCCAGCATTGCTGCTGTGCAGGCCCTCAAAAGCCAGAAAACACCCCACCCGCGTATCGTCGGCCTGATCGAGACCTGCGAGGAGTCTGGCTCGTACGACCTGCTGCCCTATGTGGATGCGTTGCGCTCGCGCCTGGGTGATGTGGGCCTGGTGATCTGCCTGGACAGCGGCGCGGGCAACTACGACCAGCTGTGGCTTACCACCAGCCTGCGCGGCATGGCCAGCGGCACGCTCAAGGTGCAGATCCTGACCGAGGGCATCCATTCGGGCGACGCCTCGGGCCTGGTGCCGTCGAGCTTTCGCATCATGCGCCAGGTGCTCGACCGCCTGGAAGACAGCACGACCGGCCGCCTGCTGCCCGCGAGCTTCCATTGCGAGGTGCCGGCCGAGCGGCTGGCCCAGGCCCAGGCCACGGCGGCGATTCTGGGCGACGAGGTGTACAAGCGCTTTCCGTGGGCGCACTACGACTGCGGCGGCTCGACCACCTTTGCGCTGCCCACCACCACCGACCCGGTGCAAGCCCTGCTCAATCGCACCTGGACGCCCACGCTGAGTGTGACCGGAGCCGAAGGCTTTCCCTCACTGAAGGACGCGGGCAATGTGCTGCGGCCCTACACCGCCTTCAAGCTCAGCCTGCGCCTGCCCCCGCTGGTGGACGCCGCGCAGGCGGTGGCCGAAATGAAGGCGCTGCTCGAAGACAACGCGCCCTACCAGGCCCGGGTGACGTTTGAATCGAACGGTGGCGCCACCGGCTGGAACGCGCCCGACACGCTGCCGTGGTTCGAGCAGGCGCTCAACGCATCGAGCCAGGCGCACTTTGGCGCACCGGTGGGCTACATCGGCCAGGGCGGCACGATCCCGCTGATGAACATGCTCAGCGCCGGGTTTCCCAAGGCGCAGATGATGGTTTGCGGTGTGCTGGGCCCCAAGAGCAATGCCCACGGGCCCAACGAGTTTTTGCATGTGCCCTATGCCCGCAAACTCACGGCGGCAGTGGCCGAAGTGATGGCGCGCATGCCCTGAACGGGCCATCGGCCGCCCCACTCAGCGCGAGGCGACCAGGGCACTTTGATGCCGGGTCCACAGCCAGACCAGGGCTGCACCGGTCAAACCCACCGGCAACAAGGAGCCATAGTTCAGCCAGGTCCAGCCCTGGGTGGTGACCAGTGCCCCCGAGGCAAAGGAAGTCACAGCCATGGTGGCGAAGACGAAGAAATTGATGGCGGCTTGCCCGCGGTCTTTTTCTTCAGGGGTCCAGGCCTTCATGGCCAGCGTGGTGCTGCCGGTGAACAGGAAATTCCAGCCCACGCCCAGCAGGAAGAGGGCCACCAGAAATTGCTGCAGCTCCACGCCCGACAGGGCCACGGCAATGCACACCAGATTGAGCAGCACGCCCACGCCCATGATGGGCAGGGCCCCGAAGCGCTTGATCAGCGAACCGGTGAAAAAACCCGGCGCAAACATGCCGATCACATGCCACTCCAGCACCAGGGCGGCATCACTGAAGGCATAGCCACACACCTGCATGGCCAGCGGCGTGGCGGCCATCAGCAGGTTCATGACGCCATAGCCCAGGGCGGCGGCGGCGGCGGCCACCATGAAGATGGGCTGGCGCATGATTTCAATGAGCGGCCGACCCCCGGATGCGCCAGGTTTTCGGGCCGGTACGGCCGGAAAGCGGATGAAGCTCATGACAGCCATGCCCAACACGGCCACGCCGGCCAGTGCCAGATAGGCGCCCAGAAACGGTGTTTCAAAGAGCTTGCGGGTGCCCGAGGCCAGGTTGGGCCCGGCGATGGCGCCGATCAGGCCCCCGGCGAGCACCAGCGAAACGGCTTTTTCCTTGAAGCCGTCCGCGGCCAGTTCGGCCGCTGCAAAGCGGTAGAGTTGCCCATTGGCGCTGTAATAACCGGCCATCACCGTGGCCGCCACCAGCAACCAGAAGTTCTGGCTGGCCGCTGCCCACGCTGCCAGCAGGGCCGAGCCCGCAGCGACCAGCAGACCCAGCTGAAAGGACACCTTGCGCCCCCAGCGTGACTGGCTGTGGGCCACCAGCCCGGTCGACAGCGCGCCACCCACCACATAACCCATCACTGGCAGCGTGGCCATCCAGCCCAGCGGCGCCATCGACAGGCCGACCAGGCCGTTGATGGCGATGAAGGTGACGTTGTTGGTGAAGAACAGGCCCTGGCACAGGGTCAGCAGGATCAGGTTGGCATTCATGCCCCAGTGTATGCCCAACCTTCCCGGCGACAAATCGCCGGGCAAGACTGAACCTGGCAGGCACTGGCCCCCGCTCAGACGATCAACGCCGCCAGCACGGCCAAGGGCGCCGTTTCCGCCCGCAACACGCGTGCACCCAGCGTCACGGGCACGAAACCGCCAGACCGTGCCAGCGTCTCTTCCGCCGGGCTCAACCCCCCTTCAGGACCGCTGAGCACCACCAGCGCATCATGCCCGCCAGCGGCAGCTGACAAGGCGCGGGCATCCTGCGCCAGCGAGAGCACGCAACGCAGACCTGGCGCCGTGGGATGCGCCAGCCAGTCCGCCAAGGACAGCGCCGGATGAATCACCGGCAGCCGGTTGCGCCCACATTGCTCGGCCGCTGCCACCGCCACGCCCTGCCAGTGAGCGAGTTTTTTGTCGGCACGCTCGGCCTTGAGCCGCAGCACGCTGCGCTCGGCCAGCACAGGCGTGATGCTGGCCGCGCCCAGCTCGGTGGCCTTCTCGACCAGCCAGTCCATGCGCTCGTTGGCGGTGATCCCCGCCAGCAGGTGAACGGCCCGCAAGGCCTCGCGTTCGATGGCATGGTGCGCGCCGATCTCGACCTCGACCTCGCTGCGGCCCATGCGCCTGACGGTGCCCTCGAACTCGCCGCCCTCGCCATTGAACAGCGTGATCCCGGTGCCGGGCTGCAGCCGCAACACCTGCACATGGCGGGCGGCACCCGGCGGCAAACTCAGCACCTGGCCGGTGGCCAGCGGGGCGGGGCAGAAAAAGCGCGGCATGGGCGTGCCGTCAGACGCGGCCGAAGGCCCATCCGCCCTGCGCCTCGATGCCCTCGACCTGATCGATCAGGCGCAGCAGGGGTGTGAGTTCGCGGTAACGCCCGGCCGTGGCGCGGATATAGGCGATAAAGCGCGGGGTATCGGCCAGGTACCTGGGCTTGCCGTCACGCAGGGTCAGGCGCGCAAAGATGCCGGCGACTTTCAGGTGCCGCTGCAGCCCCATCCACTCGACCGCCCGGTAGAAGGCGCCAAAGTCGCCGTGCCAGTCTTCAAAATCCATCAGGCCGGCTTGGCGGGCCTTTTGCCAGTAGCGGATGGTGATGTCGAGCACAAAGTCCTCTTCCCAGCTCAGGAAGGCGTCACGCATCAGGCAGGCGATGTCGTAGGTCAGGGGCCCGTACACCGCATCCTGGAAGTCGATCACCCCCAGCTGCTCGCTGTGAAAGGGCATCATCAGGTTGCGGGGCATGAAGTCGCGGTGCACATACACCGCCGGCGCGGCCAGGTTGCGCTGCACGATGCGGTCAAAGGCGCTCTCCAATGTTTCGCGCAAAGGGCCCTCCACGCGCAGGCCCTTGTGACGGGTCAGGTACCAGTCGGGAAACAGGCTGAGCTCGCGGCGCAGCAGGGCCTCGTCGTAGGCGGGCAACTCGCCCTGCCGCGAGGCCGTCTGCCATTGCACCAGGGTGTCAACGGCCTGCAGATACAGCGCCTGGTTGGCCTGCGGTTGAGCGGGGTCGATGGCCGCCATGAGGGTCTGGTCGCCCAGATCGGTCAGCAGCATGAAGCCATCTTCGCGGTGCCAGTCCAGCACTTCGGGCGCGCGCAGGCCCGCACCACGCAGCAAGGCCGCCACATGCACGAAGGGCTGGCAGTTTTCCTTGTCGGGCGGCGCATCCATGATGATGAAGGTGCCACCGTCAGCGGCATCGATGCGCAGGTAGCGGCGAAAGCTGGCATCGGCCGAGGCGATGCGCAGCGACCAGGCGGTCAGGCCGCGTCGCTCGCACAGGGGCAGCAGCCAGGCCTCAAAGCGTTGCTGGCGCAGCCGGTCCTGCCAGGGCACCCCGCGGGCAGGCTCGCTGGACGGGGATCCGGGGGGTGCTTGGGGGGCTGTGGCAGGGGGGCTCATGGATAATCCGATTCTACAAACGCGGTCGCCCGGTGCCTGCCCGGCCGACCGTGCCAAACAACGACCGCCTCGCCAGTTTCCGGACCTTCCCGCTTGCGCCTGCTGCCTCTGAACCGACCTGTCAACCCCACCCGGGGGCTGCGCTGCGCAGGCCTGGCGGCGGGCCTGCTGTTGAGCGCAGCCGTTCAGGCACAGCTGCAGGGGCAGCCGCCCTCACCCGCCGGGACAGAAAACCCCGCCGCTGTGCAACTCAGGAGCAGCCCGCGCCTGCAGGAGTCGATCACCCCTGCCGAGCGCCGCGAGGCGCCCTTGCATCTGGAGGGCGGGCACATCACCGTCCGCCCGGACCTGGATCTGCGTGTGCAGGGCGGGGCCCGCCTGCGTCGCCCGGGGCTGTCGGTGCAGGCCGGACGCATCGACTATGACCAAGTGCAGAACCGCCTGCAGGCCGAGGACGGTGTGCGCATCCAGCGCGAGTTCACCCGCATGGAAGGGCCGCGGCTGGATCTGCGGCTCGACAGTTTTCGGGGCCGCTTCGAGCAGCCTCGCTTTGATGTGCTGCAGTCCGGCGGGTATGGCGAGGCCGACCGGGTGGACTTTGTCGATGCATCACGCGCCACCGTGCATCAGGCCCGTTACACCACCTGCGGGCGCAATCCCGGCCCAGGCTGGTTGCCCGAGTGGCTGCTCAAGGCCACCCGCATGGACATCGACGAGGAAGAGTCCAGCATCCACGCCCGCGGGGTGCAGCTGCGCTTTATGGACGTGCCTGTGCTGGCCTTGCCGGTCTTGTCCTTTGGTCTGACCGGCGAACGCCGCTCGGGCTGGCTCTCGCCCCTGGTCGGCGTGGACACGGTCAACGGCATCGACCTGCAGGCGCCGTATTACTGGAACATTGCCCCCAACCGCGATGCCACGGTCACGCCTCGCTGGATGAGCAAGCGCGGCCTGTCCGCCGAGACCGAGCTGCGCTACCTCGAGAGCGACTACAGCGGACAGGCACGCCTGAACCTGATGCCTCAGGACAGCCTGCGCGATGCCCGCCGATGGGGCCTGAGCCTGCAGCACAGCGGCAGTCTTGACAGCGGGATCACGCCTCTGGGACGGCTGGGTCTGGCCCTGAACATCAGCCGGGTCAGCGACGACCAATACTGGAAGGATTTTCCGCGCAGCGGCTCGGGCGCCAACCTCGCCCTCACCCAGCGTTTGCTGCCCTCGACAGCATCGCTGCACTGGGCCCGTGACGAACTGTCGATGATGGCCCAGGTGCAACGCTGGCAAACGCTGCAGGACCCGTTGTCTTCGTCTTTCATCACCCCGCCCTATGACCGGGTGCCGCAAATCCAGCTGCGCTACAACCGCTGGCGTGCGCAAGGGCTGGATGTGTCCGTGCTGGCGGACACCACGCGTTTCGAGGCCGATTACAGCCGCTTGCCCGCCAGCCCGGTTGCGGCCCGCAATGGCGAGCGCAGCCTGGTCCAGGCCCAGCTGGGCCGCTCCTGGATCAGGCCCTGGGGTTTTCTGACACCGGCCCTCAAGTTGCACGCCACCCGCTACCAGCTCGATGCGCCCCTGGACAACGGCCAGCGCGCCATGCAGCGGGTGCTGCCCACCCTGAGTCTGGATGCCGGACTGACCTTCGAGCGCGAGACCCGCTGGTTTACCCGCGACGTGCTGCAGACCCTGGAGCCTCGTGCTTACTACGTACGCACACCCTACCGGGCGCAGGACATGCTGCCGGTGTATGACAGTGGGGCGACCGACTTCAACCTCTCGACCATCTTCAGCGACAACCCCTATGTGGGGCAGGACCGAATTGTTGACAACGACTCGCTCACCCTGGGGCTGACCAGCCGTTTCTTTGACAGCCGCAGCGGCGCGCAAATGGTCCGCATGGGCCTGGCCCAGCGCATCCGCTTTTCCAACCAGCAGGTGGTGCTGCCCGGCCAAACCGCGGCCCAGAGCGGTCTGAGCAACCTGCTGCTGGGCGCCGGCATCCGCTGGGACGACCAATGGGCCTTTGATGGCACCGTGCAGATGGACTCGCAGACCGACCGGGTGGTGCGCAGCACCCTGCAGGCCCGCTACAGCCCAGGCCCCTACCGGGTAATCAACGCGGCCTACCGCGTCAACCGGGGCGTGAGCGAGCAGGTCGACCTGGGCTGGCAATGGCCTTTGCGCGAACTGTTCGGGCAGCGCTCGGCTTCGGGCGGGCAAGGCTGCAGCGCCTCGGCCGCCAGCGCCGGCCAGGGACTGGGCGCCGGGCGCTGGTACAGCGTTGGCCGGGTCAACCTCAGCGTGCCCGACAGCCGGCTGGTCGATACCCTGCTGGGGCTCGAGTACGACGGTGGATGCTGGCTGGGCCGGGTGGTGTTCGAGCGCTTGAGCAGCACCTTGGGCAGCGCCAGCACGCGACTGTACTTCCAGCTGGAGTTTGTGGGCTTGGCCCGCATTGGCGCCAACCCCTTGCGCACTCTGCGCGACAATATCCCTCGCTATCAATACCTGCGCGACGATGTGGCGCCGACCAGCCGATTCCAGCACTATGAATAAAACTCGACAGACCTTTCGCCTGACAGTCGCGACCTTAGCACTCGGCCTGGCTGGCCTGGCCGGAGGGGCCTGGGCCCAGCCTTCGGCGGGCACCGCATCGCGCGCTGTCGACTTCATTGTGGCGGTGGTCAACTCCGAACCCATCACCAATGGCGACGTGGCCCGTCTTCGCCAGCGGCTCGAGCGCGAAACGCAAAACGACTCGCCGCGCCCCTCGCGTGACGAACTGACCCGCATTGCGCTGGAGCAACTGATCAACCAGAAAGCCCAGGCCCACGAGGCGCGCGACAGTGGCATCCGCATCGACGAGGAGCTGGTCGACCAGACGGAGCAGAGCATTGCCGAGAGCAACCAGATCAGCCGCGACGAGTTTCGCCGCCGCCTGCAGATCCTGGGCACCAGCCCGTCGGCCTTTCGGGAAGAATTGCGCGAACAAATCCTCGTACAGCGGTTGCGTGACCGCGAAATGCAGTCGCGCCTGCGTGTGAGCGATTTGGAGATCGAGCAATTCTTGCGCGAGCAATCCGGCCCGCAGACACCGGCCGAAATCAACCTGGGCATGGTCCTGATTGCTGTGCCCGAAAACACCAGCCCGGCCCAGCTCGAGCAATTGCAGCAGCGCGCCGCCGTGGTGGCCGAGCGCGCGCGGCGGGGAGAGGACTTTGCTCAGCTGGTGCGCACCTTCTCGCAGGCCTTCGACCGCGCCACCAATGACGGCGTGCTGGGCTTGCGCCCGACCGATCGTTACCCCGACCTGTTTGTCGAGGCCGTGCGTTCGCTCAGGGTGGGCGAGGTCTCCGACCCTGTGCGATCGGGCGCAGGCTTTCATGTGCTCAAGTTGCTGGAGCGGCGCTCGGCCGGACTGGCCACCAGCATCACCCAGACGCGCGTGCGCCACATCCTGCTGCGTCCCGGTCCGCAGCTGACGCAGGAAGCAGCCCGCGAAAAACTGGCTGAAGTGCGACGCCAGATCACCGCCCGCCAAAAGACCTTCGAAACGGTCGCCCGCGAGATCTCGCAGGACGGCAGCGCCCCGCAGGGCGGCGATCTGGGCTGGGCCAGCCCGGGGATGTTTGTGCCGGAGTTTGAGCGGGTCATGGAGCAGTTGCCGCCGGGACAGATCAGCGAACCCCTGGTTTCGCGTTTCGGGGTTCACCTGCTGGAAGTCACCGAGCGGCGCGAGCAGCCGCTGAGCACCGCCGAACGCCGCGAGCTTGCACGCCAAGCCCTGCGCGAGAAAAAGCAGGAGCAGGTCTTCGTCGAGTGGGCCCAGGAGGTGCGCGGGCGGGCTTACGTGGAGATGCGCGAGCCCCCCCAATGAGGCATGTTGCGCGCAAGCGCTTTGGCCAACACTTTCTGTCCGACACCGGCATCATCGATGCGATTGTGCGCGGGATTGATCCACGCGCGGGGCAGTCGATGGTCGAGATCGGTCCCGGGCTGGCGGCGCTCACCCAGCCCCTGGTCGAGCGGTTGGGTCACCTGACCGTGGTCGAACTCGACCGCGACCTGGCGGCGCGGTTGCGCGGGCATGCACACCTGACCGTGATCGAGTCGGATGTGCTCAGGGTGGACTTCACCGAACTGGCCGCACGCATTTCTCCTTCACTGACAGCAACCGTGCCGCCCCGCATCCGCATCGTGGGCAATTTGCCCTACAACATTTCCACGCCGATCCTGTTCCATCTGTTGGGGCATGGGCAGGTGGTGCAGGATCAGCACTTCATGCTTCAAAAGGAGGTCGTCGACCGTATGGTGGCCCAGCCTGCGACGGCCGACTACGGGCGCCTGTCAGTGATGCTGCAGTGGCGTTATGCGATGGAAAACCTGCTGTCTGTGCCGCCCGAGAGCTTTGATCCGCCGCCGCGGGTCGACAGCGCGGTGGTGCGCATGGTGCCCCATGCACGGCCCGAGGCGGTGGACCGCACCACTCTGGAGGCCCTGGTGCAGGTGGCTTTCAGCCAGCGCCGCAAGCTTTTGCGCCACACCCTGGGCCGCTGGCTACAGGAGCAGCACTTTGCCGGGACCTTTGACCTGCAGCGCCGTGCCGAGGAAGTGCCGGTCTCCGAATACCTGGCCCTGGCCGGCAGGGTTGCGCCGCTGTCGCCAGCAGCCACAAAAAAGCCCGTCACATGAACGGGCTGATTGTCTTTCCAGGGGGAAAGCAGACTCATGCGGCGGCGAGCCAGTAGCCTGCGTTGAATGGGCTGCTCATGCGCAGCGCCAGGGGTGAGACATCGACCAACTTGTCGGTCGGCATCTTTTCACCTTCTTCGGCAAGGGCGACTTCACCCTTGTCAGCCTCGTTTGCCCGTCCTGCTTGGCTGTTGTGCGCAGAACGGGCTACAGAAAAGAATAGAAACAGCGGAAGGGAATCTTCCGGTCATTCCAGTAATCGGCGGTGTCGCGGAAGATGTCGAGCAATTGTTCGCGGGCTTCCTTGTCGAATTTCGGGTGGGTCGGGATTTGCTCGAGCACCACCACAAAGCCGGGCTGAGGGCCAGACTTGTGCAACGGGTCGGTCATGCAATCGTAGAGGGCGTCGAAATTCTTGCCAAAGTGCGAGGGCAGCGTGAACTGGGCACCGATCATGTCCAGCACGTCCTGCTTGGTCTGGGCCTGGGCCAGATTGGCATACAAAAAGTGGTGGCCCAGTGACTGGGCCGCTTCATGCAGATCGCTCACGCGGAACGCGCGAATCGACTGCACGATATTGGACCGGACGCCCTTGAGGGGCGCCTCCTGGTCCTGTCGCAGCAGCGTTTCCATCTCCGTGGTCTTTCTCAAGTCAAACACAAAATCATTTCGAACCGACGATCAGGCGAAAGCTCGCGTAATGGTCGGCGGTGTAGTAGCAGGCGTCCGGCTGCCGAGGCGACTCGCCGCCGCAGACGATGCGCCGCGCACCGCGATGGCTTAACCCGGGGGTCCTGACGGTGTATTCACGGTAGTAGCCGCGGGCCATGCGTGGCAACAGCCGTTCGCGATTGCCAAACACCGTACCGTCCTTTTCGTAAGGAAAAGGGCCGCCCTCGTGGATCAGCGCGTACGTTTTCTGGCCCTCGCGCGGCAACTCCTGCACGGAGATGGCCGACGCGGACGCGGTTTCGGCAGTGGACCGAGCCTGCACCAACATGGTGCAACCCAGAAGGGCCAATCCGAGCAAAGCCCGCAGGCTCTGACGGCGAATAGTGCTGGAGTCCCTGTGCATGAACACTTTCCAGGATTCCGGGTTAACCCGAATTCGGACAGTCAGCAGTGTGCCGTAAAACCGCGGGGAAAGCAAGCCCCTTGCCCAAAAAATGGGCAAGGCCGCAAGGACATGATTGATTAAAAGTTAGCCCTTGCTTTTAAGCAGAGCCATGTCTGTTGGCGTTGGCATCGGCCACAGTCAGGGCGGTCATGTTGACGATGCGACGGACCGTGGTGCTGGGCGTCAGGATGTGAACCGGCTTGGCCGCACCCAGCAATACCGGCCCGATGGCGATATTGCCCCCCGCCGAGGTCTTGAGCAGGTTGTAAGCAATATTCGCGGCGTCGATATTGGGCATGACCAACAAGTTGGCGCTGCCCTGCAGAGTGCTGTGAGGCATGATGGCCTGGCGCGCCGGTCCGTCGAGTGCCACGTCGCCATGCATCTCGCCGTCCACCTCGAGCCACGGGGCGCTGCGCTGCAGCAATTGCAGCACATCGCGCATCTTCACGGCGCTGGGCTGGCTGGAGCTGCCGAAGTTCGAGTGGCTGAGCAGGGCAGCTTTGGGCGTGATGCCGAAACGGCGCATTTCCTCGGCCGCCATGATCGTGATTTCGGCCAGTTCCTCGGCGCTCGGATCGTAGTTGACGTGGGTGTCGACAATGAACACCTGGCGTCCGGGCAGCATCAAACCGTTCATGGCGGCAAAGGTGGCCACGCCGGCCCGTTTGCCGATCACCTGGTCGATGTAGGTCAGGTGCATCGCATTGTGACCCCAGGTGCCGCAAATCAGCCCGTCGGCATCACCCTTATGAACCAACATGGCGCCAATCAGGGACAGGCGCCGGCGCATTTCGATCTTGGCAATCGACTCGGTCACCCCCTTGCGCGCGGTCATGCGGTGGTAGGTTTGCCAGAAATCGCGGTAGCGGTCGTCGAGCTCGACATTGACGACCTCGTAGTCCAGCTCGGGCTGCAGTCGCAGCCCGAATTTCTCGATGCGCTGGGCAATCACGGTCGGCCGGCCGATCAGAATAGGCCGGGCGATGCCTTCATCGACCACAATCTGCGCGGCCCGCAACACGCGCTCTTCCTCACCCTCGCTGTAGGCGACGCGCTTCTTGAGCGCGCGCTTGGCCGCCTGGAAAATCGGCTTCATGGTGGTGCCTGAGGCATACACAAAGCCCTGCAGGCGTTCGCGGTAGGCGTCCAGATCGGCAATCGGGCGCGCAGCGACGCCACTGGCGGCGGCAGCCTGTGCGACCGCCGGAGCGATCTTCATCATCAGGCGTGGATCGAAAGGCTTAGGGATCAGGTATTCAGGGCCGAAAGCCAGGGGCTCGCCCGCGTAGGCTGCGGCCACCACTTCACTTTGCTCGGCCTGCGCCAGCTCGGCAATGGCATGCACGGCGGCGATTTCCATCTCCTGTGTGATGGTGGTGGCCCCGCTGTCGAGCGCCCCCCTGAAAATGTACGGGAAACACAGAACGTTGTTGACCTGGTTGGGGTAGTCGGTGCGGCCGGTGGCCATGATGGCGTCCTCGCGCACCGCCTTGACCTCTTCGGGCATGATCTCTGGCGTCGGATTGGCCAGCGCCAGAATCAGCGGTCTGGCGGCCATCTTCGCCACCATATCGCTTTTGAGCACGCCGCCGGCCGACAGGCCCAGAAACACATCGGCGCCCTCGATGACCTCGGCCAGTTTGCGCTGGTCGGTCTTTTGCGCGAACTGGATCTTGTCCTCGTCCATCAGCTCGGTGCGCCCCTCATACACCACGCCGGCCAGGTCGGTGACCCAGATGTTTTCGCGCGGGATGCCCAGTTTGACCAGCAGGCTCAGGCAGGCCAGCGCGGCCGCACCCGCGCCCGAAGTGACCAGCTTGATCTTTTGCGGGTCCTTGCCCACGACCTTCAGCCCATTGAGGATGGCCGCGCCCACCACAATGGCAGTGCCGTGCTGGTCATCGTGGAAGACCGGGATCTTCATGCGTTCGCGCAGCTTGCGCTCGATGTAGAAACAGTCGGGCGCCTTGATGTCTTCGAGGTTGATGCCGCCAAAGGTCGGCTCCAGCGCGGCGATGATCTCGACGAGTTTGTCCGGGTCCTTCTCGTTGATCTCGATATCGAACACATCAATGCCCGAGAACTTCTTGAACAGCACGCCCTTGCCTTCCATGACGGGCTTGCCGGCCAGAGGGCCGATGTCGCCCAGGCCCAGCACGGCGGTGCCGTTGGTCACCACGCCCACCAGGTTGCCGCGGCTGGTGTACTTGAAGGCGGCGGCCGGATCCTTGACGATTTCCTCGCAGGGGGCGGCCACACCGGGCGAATAGGCCAGCGCGAGGTCGTGCTGGTTGACCAGCTGCTTGGTGGCGGCAATCGCTACCTTGCCGGGGGTGGGAAACTCGTGGTATTCGAGGGCGGCCTTGCGCAGGACGGCGCGCTTTTCTTCAGCCGGGAGCGTGTTGCTCATCAAAATCTCCATGGAGTGGCTCCTGTCCGCAGGGGGCAGGCACCGGTTCAGGCCATTGTAGGGCGCAGATCTGTGGGCCCGAGGGGTCAAAAGCGCACCAGCGGTGGCAGCGCTTTTGACTTTTGTGCACAGGTGGGCGGGGCTTGGCCGCCGGTCTCAGGCGCGCATCAAAGCTTCGATCTCGTCGGCCTTGACAGGGACATCGCGGGTGATGAGTTCACAGCCGCCAGCGGTGACCACTGCGTCGTCCTCAATGCGGATGCCGATGTTCCAGAACGGTTCGGGCACCCCTTCACCCGGGCGTACATAGATGCCCGGCTCGATGGTCAGCACCATGCCGGGGTGCAGGATGCGGCTGGGCCGGTCCTTGATCAGCTCGCCGCTCAGGGGGTCCTTGCGTTCGCTGAACGTGCCGACCTCGGCGGGCTCCACATAGCTGCCGCAATCGTGCACGTCCATGCCCAGCCAGTGGCCGGTGCGGTGCATGTAAAACTGAAAATAGCTGCGGTTGGCAATCACATCCTGGGCGTTGCCGACCTTGTTTCTGTCGAGCAGGCCGACATCGAGCATGCCCTGGGCCAATACCGCCACCGTGGCCTCATGGGGGTCGACAAAGCGTGCGCCAGGCCGGGTGGCCGCCACAGCGGCGTCCTGCGAGGCCAGCACCAGGTCATACAGCGTGCGTTGCGGTCCGGTGAAACGGCCGTTGGCCGGAAAGGTGCGGGTGATGTCGCTGGCGTAGCCGTCGAGTTCGCAGCCGGCATCAATGAGCACCAGATCGCCATCACGGATTGGCGCTTTGTCGGCGCGGTAGTGCAGGATGCAGGCGTTGGCTCCTCCAGCCACGATCGAGCCGTAGGCCGGGTACTGCGAGCCGTGCTGGCGGAACTCGTGCAGCAGTTCGGCGTCGAGGTGGTATTCGCGCAGATCCTGCCCGGCGCGCAGCATGGCGGCGCTGCGCTGCATGGCACGCACGTGGGCACCGGCGCTGATGGCGCTGGCACGGCGCATGATGTCGAGCTCCTGCGCGTCCTTGATCAGGCGCATTTCGTCGAGCAGGGCGCACACATCGCGTTGCTGGTCGGGACACAGCGCGCCGTAGCGCACCCGGGCACGTACCGGCTTGAGCCAGCCATCCACCTGGCTTTCGAGTCCGGGGTAGGTGGCAAATGGATACCAGACGGTACGGCGGTTTTCCAGCAACCTGGGCATGTGGGACGAAAGCTCGGCGACCGACAGGGCCTGCTGCACGCCCAGCGCAGCCGGCGCTGCGTCCGGGCCCAGCCGGATGCCGTCCCAGATTTCACGCTCCATGTCCTTGGGCTGGCAAAACAGCGTGGCCTCCCCCTCGGCGGTGAGTACCAGCGTGGCATGGGGCTCGGTAAAGCCGGTCAGGTAATAAAAGTAACTGTCATGCCGGTACAGGAAATCACTGTCACGGTTGCGCTGGCGCTCAGGGGCGGTGGGAATGATGGCGATGCCGCCAGCGCCCAGCTGGGCAGCAAGACGGGCGCGGCGTTGGGCATAGGGTGCGTGATTCATCAGCCGATTGTAGAAGTGCCGCAGCCTTTGTGGGGCGGGTCACTGACGAAACCCACGGTTCCTTCAGGCGTTGAGCTGCGCCAGCCGCTCCGGCGTGCCTACATCGGTCCAGGCGCCGGTATAGACCTCGCCGGTGACCTGGCCGCGGTCCATGGCGGCACGCATCAGGGGCGACAGCGCCATGGCCTGTCCGCACGGGTTGCCGGCGGGCACACCGCAGTCGGCAAAAAAGGCGCTTTTGTACAGGCCGATTGTGCTGTAGGTGAAATCACAGCCTGGCGCCCCCCGGGCCAGGTTCAGTACCGCACCACCGTCTGACAGGCCAAAGTCGCCGCCCGGGTTGTGGGCCGGGTTGGGCACCAGCCACAGGTGGGCCAGGGCCGGGCTGTCGGCAAAGCGCTGCATCGCGATGGGCGAAAACACAAATTCGGGAGCAAAGACATCGCCCGCCAGCACCCAGAAGACAGGCTCAAGGCGCGGCAAGGCCCGCAGCACGGCGCCAGCGGTCTCCAGCGCATGGCCGAAGTCCAGCCCCTCGTGCGAATAGATCACCTCAACCGCAGGCAGGCCGGGCCACTCCACGCGACCGCCGAGCCGTTGGCCGATCTGCTCGCCCAGCCAGGCGGTGTTGACCAACTGACGGGTAAAGCCGCCACGAGCCAGCGCCTGCATGGCCCAAAACATCAGGGGCTGGCCCCGCACGGCCAGCAAAGGCTTGGGGGTAGTGGCTGTCAGGGGGAGCATGCGCTTGCCGCTCCCGGCGGCCAGCACCAGGGCTTGGGCCTGGGCCGGCTCGCGGTCTGCAGAGGCCGGATGCAGTGGGGCTTCGGAACACATCGTCATGGCCCGATGGTGCCATGACAGCCGCGCAGGCGGCGGCACAGCGAGCCCAAAAGTCACGACAGGTACAAGAGAGGCGCCCGCCGTAGCCCTTAAAATCAGGGGTTTCCCGCATATTTCCCGGAGCCCTCATGGCAAACCAACCACAAATGGCCAACGCGATCCGCGCCCTGGCCATGGACGCCGTTCAACAAGCCAACTCCGGGCACCCCGGCGCCCCCATGGGCATGGCCGACATGGCCGTGGCGCTGTGGGGCGAACACCTGCAGCACAACCCCCAAAACCCCACCTGGGCCAACCGCGACCGCTTCGTGCTCTCCAACGGCCACGGCTCCATGCTCATTTATGCGCTGCTGCACCTGACCGGCTACAAGCTGCCGATCGAAGAACTCAGGAACTTCCGCCAGCTGCACAGCAAGACCGCTGGCCACCCCGAAGCGGGCATCACCCCCGGCGTGGAAACCACCACCGGCCCGCTCGGCCAAGGCGTCACCAACGCCGTGGGCATGGCCCTGGCGGAGAAGCTACTGGCCGCCGAGTTCAACCGGCCCGGCCACTGCATCGTCAACCACCACACCTATGTGTTCCTGGGTGACGGCTGCCTGATGGAAGGCATCAGCCACGAAGCCATCGCCCTGGCCGGCGCCTGGAAGCTGAACAAGCTGATCGCCCTCTACGACGACAACGGCATCTCCATCGACGGTCAGGTGACCCCCTGGTTCATCGACAACACCCCCCAGCGCTTTGCCGCCTGCGGCTGGAACGTGATCGACGCCGTCGACGGCCACGATGCAGCGGCCGTGTCGAAGGCCATCGCCAGCGCGAAGCACAGTGCCGACAAGCCCACCCTGATCGTCTGCAAGACCAGCATTGGCAAAGGCTCGCCCAACCGCGCCGGTACCGCCAAAGCCCATGGTGAACCCCTGGGCGCTGAAGAAGTCAGGTTGACCCGTGAGGCCTTGGGCTGGACAGCCGAGCCCTTCAGGATTCCCAAGGAGGTCTATGCCGACTGGGACGCCAAGGCCGCCGGCAAGGCGCGCGAAGCCGCGTGGAACCAGGCCTTTGCCGCCTACAAGGCCGCCCACCCCGCACTGGCCAAAGAGTTTGTGCGCCGTATGCAGGGCGATCTGCCGAAAAACTTCCATCAGGTGGCGTTCGACGCGGTGGTCGCGGCCCACACCCAGGCGGAAACTGTGGCCAGCCGCAAGGCCAGTCAGATCGCCCTGGAAGCCTTCACCGCCGCCCTGCCCGAGCTGTTGGGCGGCTCGGCCGACCTGACCGGCTCGAACCTGACCACCACCAAGAGCACGCCCGCTTTCCGAGTGGACCTGGCCGGGGACGTGGTCAAAACAGAGGGCCGGATCGGCCGCCACATCAACTACGGTGTGCGAGAGTTCGGCATGGCTGCCATCATGAACGGCGTGGCTTTGCACGGCGGTTTCATTCCCTATGGCGGCACCTTCCTGACCTTCTCCGACTACTCGCGCAACGCCATTCGAATGGCCGCGTTGATGAAGCAGCGGGTGATCCATGTGTTCACCCATGACTCCATCGGTCTGGGCGAAGACGGCCCGACGCACCAGTCCATCGAACACATCCCCAGCCTGCGCCTGATCCCCGGCCTGGATGTCTGGCGCCCGGCCGACACGGCCGAAACCGCCGTCGCCTGGGCTGTGGCCCTGCAAAACGCCAACCGCCCCAGCGCCCTGTGCCTGTCGCGCCAGAACCTGGCCTACGCCCCCAAGGCGGACCTGGGCGACATCAGCCGCGGCGCCTATGTGCTGTCCGAGCCCGCCGATGTCGGCATGAAAAAGACCCATGGCGTGATCATCGCCACCGGCTCCGAGGTCCAGCTGGCGCTGGCTGCGCAGAAACTGCTGGCCGAGCGCAAGATCGGCGTGCGCGTGGTTTCCATGCCCAGCACCAGCGTGTTTGATCGCCAGAGCACCGAGTACAAACACAGTGTGCTGCCGGCCGGCATTCCCCGTGTGGCGGTCGAAATGGCGGCCACCGACGGCTGGTGGAAGTACGGTTGTGCGGCGGTGGTCGGTATCGACAGCTACGGCGAATCGGCCCCGGCCCCGGTGCTGTTCAAGCACTTCGGTTTCACCGCCGAGAACGTGGCCGACACCGTCCACGCGGCATTGCTCAAGGCCTGAGCCCCTGACCGGCCCGGCCAGCTTCCCTGCCCCGTCGCAGAGGGATGCCCGCCGGGATCAGGTTCCTGAAAGGGGCCTGGCCTACAAACTGGTTACGTAACAGTTTCGTAACTTTCCCAAAGGCAATTCACCCATGTCCCTCAAGGTAGGTATCAACGGATTCGGCCGCATCGGCCGCCTGGCCCTTCGCGCCGCTCTGCGGCACGGCTACAACGACCTTCAGATTGTCGGCATCAACGACCCCAAGCCCTCGGACTACCTGGCCTACATGCTCAAATTCGACAGCGTGCACGGCCGCTTTGACGGCAGCGTGGACTTCACCGACGACACTTTGATCGTCAACGGCAGGAAAATCAGGCTCTCGCACGAGCGCGACGCGCACAACCTGCGCTGGGGCGAGATGGGCGTGGACATCGTGCTCGAATGCACCGGCCACTACCTGACCGAGCCCACCAGCCAGATGCACCTGCAGGCGGGCGCCAAGAGGGTGGTGATTTCGGCCCCGTCCAAAGACACCGTGCCCATGTTCGTGTACGGCGTGAACCACAAGAAATACGCGGGCGAGGCCATCATCTCCAACGCCAGTTGCACCACCAACTGCCTGGCCCCCGTGGCCAAGGTGCTTAACGACAAGTGGGGCATCAAACGCGGGCTGATGACCACCGTGCACGCCGCCACCGCCAGCCAGGCCACCGTGGACAGCTCTTCGCGCAAGGACTGGCGCGGCGGCCGCGGCATTCTGGAAAACATCATCCCCAGCAGCACGGGCGCCGCCAAGGCCGTGGGCAAGGTGATTCCTGAATTGAACAAGAAAATCACCGGCATGGCCTTCCGGGTGCCGACGTCTGACGTGTCGGTGGTGGACCTGACCATCGAGCTGGAAAACGAGGCCAGCTACGAGGAAGTCTGCGCCGAGATGAAAGCGCAAAGCGAGGGCGCGCTCAAGGGCATCCTGGGCTACACCGACGAGAAGGTGGTTTCCACCGACCTCCGTGGCGAGCCCTGCGCCAGCGTGTTCGACGCCACCGCCGGCATCGCGCTGGACAAGAACTTCATGAAGATCGTCGCCTGGTATGACAACGAGTGGGGGTATGCCAAGCAGTGTCTGGAGATGATCCGGGTCGTGGGCAAGCGCAAATGAGCCGCTGCCCGTGATCGGCGGCGCTGCTCACAGGTGCGCTGCGCCCCGGATCAGGTCGGCCGCCTTCTCGGCGATCATCAGCGTGGGGGCGTTGGTGTTGCCGCTGACGATGCGGGGCATCACCGAGGCATCGACCACCCGCAGGCCCTGAACGCCATGCACCCGCAGCTGCGCATCCACCACCGCCATGTCGTCGGGTCCCATTTTGCAGGTGCCTACCGGATGGTAGATGGTGTCGGCACTGCTGCGGACCCAGCGCGCCAGGGCCTCGTCGGATTGCGCAAGGCGCGAACTGGCCCACTCCCGCCCGTGGCTGGCCAGGGCTGGTTGCGCAAGAATGCGTCGGGCTTCCCGCACACCGGCCATCAGCCGGGGCAGATCATCGGGGTGCGACAGGAATTGCGGATCGATCAGGGGCGGCGTGGCGGGGTCCGGGCTGGCCAGGCGGACCTGTCCGCGGCTCAAGGGTTGGAGCAGGCATACATGCAGTGAGTACCCGTGTCCGGTCACCAGCTTGCGTCCGTGGTCGACCAGTTTGGCCACCACAAAATGCAGCTGGATGTCGGGATCGGCCAAGCCGGCCTGCGAACGGATGAAGCCGCCAGCTTCCGCAAAATTGGTCGTCAGCCGCCCGCGCCGATGGGCCCGCCACTGGCGCACACCCTGCAACACATGCCACAGACCCAGCGGCGAGAGGCCAAACAGATCGCTGGCCCAGGGGGTCTCCACCACCAGTACCACATCCGGATGGTCGTGCAGATTTTGTCCCACCCCTGGCAGGTGATGCAGCACCTCGATGCCCTGGGCCTGCAGCGCCGCTCCCGGGCCCAGGCCTGAGCGCATCAGCAAGGCCGGTGATTCGAAAGCACCGGCGCACACCAGCACCTCGCGCCGGGCCTCCAGCTTCAGCAACTCCTGCCCACGGCGCGCCTGCACCCCCCGGGCGATGCCCTGCTCGAAAAGAACCTTCTCCACCAGGGTCTGGGTCAGGACGGTCAGGTTGGGCCTCTGGAGGTGAGGGGTCAGGTAGGCCCTGGCGGCGCTGCAGCGCTCGCCGTCCTTCTGGGTGACCTGGTAGAGCCCCACCCCCTCCTGGTGCTCGCCATTGAAATCCTCGTTGTGCAGATGCCCGGCCTGTACCCCGGCCTGCACGAAGCGCCGCGAGTAGGGATTGGGAGACAGCAGGTCCGACACCTGCAGGGGGCCGTTCTGTCCGTGCCAGGCGTTGAAAAACCGCGCATTGTGCTCGGCCCGGCGGAAATAGGGCAGCACATCCGGCCACGCCCAGCCGGGATTGCCCCACTGTGCCCACACATCGTAGTCCTGCGGCTGACCGCGCACGTAGCACATGGCATTGACCGAGCTCGATCCGCCCAGCACACGTCCGCGCGGGTGGTAGCCCGTGCGGCCTTGCAGCGCCGCCTGGGGCGTGGCCTGCAGTCCCTGGGTGAAGGGCAGGCGCGAAAGCGCAGCCAGCCCACCCGGACAATGGATGAAGGCGCTGGTATCGGCCGGCCCGCTCTCGATCAGAGCCACCTGCACCTGCGGGTCCTCGCTCAGACGACTGGCCAGCACGCAACCGGCAGAACCGGCACCCACGATCACGTAGTCAAATGTCAGCACGGCGACTCCTTGGCCAGGGGCCAAGCCCCATTATGGACAAGGTCCGCCGCAGGCCGTTGTCACGGCACTCGCAACGCCGTCGGCCCCGTGCAGAGCGCGCGCTGGGAAGGTTACTGAACAAGAACAATTCCGTGGAAATTGGCGTGTTGTAACCCAATTTCATAAACTGTGGGTATTTGGTTACGGCTGGTGCAGCAGGCCCTGCCGCTGACAAGAACAGCAAGGAAAGGCAATCATGACCATCAAGGTGGGTATCAATGGTTTTGGCCGCATTGGCCGGATGGTGTTTCGTGCGGCGGTGCAGAACTTCGAGGACATCGAGGTGGTGGCGATCAACGATCTGCTGGAGCCGGAGTATCTGGCCTACATGCTTGAGTACGACAGCGTGCACGGGCGCTTTCGCGGCTCTATTGGCGTGCAGGGGCAGACGCTGAGGGTCAACGGCCGACCGATCCGGCTGACGCAGGAGCGCGAGCCGGCGCAGCTGCGCTGGAGCGACGTGGGCACTGACATTGTCATCGAGTCCACCGGCCTGTTTCTGGACAAGGACAGCGCGGGCCAGCACCTGGCGGCAGGCGCCCGCAAGGTCATCATGTCGGCCCCGTCCAAGGATGACACGCCGATGTTTGTCTACGGGGTCAACCATGACAGCTACGCCGGCCAGGCCATCATCAGCAATGCCAGCTGCACCACGAACTGCCTGGCCCCGTTGGCCAAGGTGCTGCACGACAAGTGGGGCATCCGGCGCGGGCTGATGACCACCGTGCACGCGACCACGGCGACGCAAAAGACGGTGGACGGGCCGAGCAGCAAGGACTGGCGCGGCGGGCGTGGCATTCTGGAGAACATCATCCCCAGCAGCACCGGTGCGGCCAAGGCGGTGGGCAAGGTGATTCCGGCGCTCAATGGCAAGCTCACCGGCGGCTCGGTGCGCGTGCCCACCAGCGATGTCTCGCTGGTGGACCTGACGGCCGAGCTGCAGACGCCGGCGACCTACGCCGAGATCTGCGCCGAGATGCAGGCCCAGAGCTTGGGCCCGCTCAAGGGGGTGCTGGGCTACACCGAAGCCAAGGTGGTCTCCACCGATTTCCGGGGCGAGGCGGCCACCTGCGTGTTCGATGCCGATGCGGGCATGGCGCTCGATGCCACCTTCGTCAAGCTCATGGCCTGGTACGACAACGAGTGGGGCTACTCCAACAAGTGCCTGGAGATGGCCCGCGTCATCGGGCGCTGAGGGCAGGAACCCGGCACAGCGCGTTGCGGGCATGAAAAAACCCGCTGGCGCGGGTTTCGGGCGGGGGCCAGGGATGGGATTCAGCCCATGAAAACGGCAATGAAGGCCATCAGGAAAATCATCACACCGCCGACCACGGGGATGACGATGGGAATGTGCTTGACCACGGATTCGACCGGGTCCTGGTGGGCTTGTTCGTTGGGGGCAGACATCGCGAAGACTCCTCTGAATACACCCCGCATTGTAACCGCTCGCTGGCCCTCCATGGTGGACACCGTGTCTTACAGCAAGGCGTAGACGGTACTGGCGCGCAGCACCGGTTTGCCGTCCACCGCCCCGCGCAGCTCGATCTCGCCAAAGGCGGTGGTTTTCCCCGCCCGGATCACGCGGGCGTGCACGATCGCGTCCTGTCCGGACAGCGGTTTGAGAAAGCTGCTCGACTGCTGTACCGTGGTGCAGGGCCTGAACTGGCCGAAATGGCTGATCAGGGCCAGCACCATGGCCGTGTCGGCCGCGGCCATCATGGCCTGCCCGCACAGGGTAGCCCCTTCGCGCACGAAGCGTTCGCTGTGGCCCAGGCACAGCACCACCTCACCCTTCCCCCAAGACTGCACCTGCAGCCCCAGCTCCTGCACCCAGGGGGCAAAAAAAGTGCTCAGAGCCTGTTGCAAGTCCTGGGTGCTCAATGCAGGGGCTGACGCAGGGAGCGATGCCGCAGGGGTGTGGTCGGTGGTGTTCATGGCCTGCAGGAGTTTTCAAAACCGCTATGTTGCCATTTTGACGCACAGGCCGGCGGAAATTGCTTGGTGGATGGTCCGGACTGAAGTATGGTCCGCCCCATGCGCCGTCCTGACGGCAAGGCAACCCAGGCAAACCGTGGAGGTGGCATGGTCAAACGGATGCAGGACAGTCAGACCGGCCCGGTGCTGTTGCCACCGGGGCTGTCGCTTGCGCCCGTGCTCGACCTGATGTGCACCCACTTTGTTCTGGTGCTGGCACAGCAGCAGGGTGCGCAATTCAATGTGCGGCGCGACCTGGTGGCCCTGTTGCCCTTGTGCGGACGCCACCTGGTCTGGCCGGCACGGGTGATGGAGCGCTTGCGCCACTGGCTGGGGCCGCGGGTGGCCGGCCATGAAGCCTGGGACGGGCATGCCTTGCTGAGCGATCGAGAATTCCTGGACCGCTTTGCCCTCTGGCATGGCCCGTACGACGAAGCCACTGTTTTTTTCTATCTCGACGATTACGCCCGCGAAGCCCCCAAGGACCTGATGGGCGTGCTCTCGGCCACGGCGCGCTGGCTGGCGCACACACTCAAGAAGCAGTCGACCCGCGTGCAAAAGAACATCGACGTACTGGCCCAGTTGCTGCAGCTCAATGCCGCCGAGCAGGCGGTCCTGCTGTACGGCACGCTGGCTCGCTACCAGCGCGAACTGCGCAGCCTGCTGGTGGAGTTCAAGGTCAGCAACGCACCCGAAGCTTATGCGGCGCTGGCCGAGGTGGCCGGAGTGAGCGCAGGCGATGTGGCCGAAGCTTTGCGCACGGGCTCGCGTCTGGAGCGGGTGGGGCTGGTGGACAACCTGCTGTCCGAGCATGCCATCACCGACCTGTCGGACCTGATGAAGGTCAGCGACAAGCTGCCGCCGGTGCTCATGCGGGAGTACAGCGACACCGCCGAGCTGATGGCGGTGTTCACCCGACCCAGCCCGCTGAGCACGCTCTGCCTGGAGGACTTTGCCTACGCCGCCGAGGATGCCCGGGTGTTGCGCCAGTTGCTGGCGCGGGCGGTCGAATGCGGTGAAGTGGGTGTCAACATCCTTCTGTACGGCCCCCCGGGAACCGGCAAGACCGAACTGGCGCGTGTGCTGGCGCAGGCCGCAGGACTGCGGCTGTACGAGGTTGAGCATTCAGACCGCGAGGGCCATTCGCTTTCGGGGCGCGATCGCTACCGTTCGCTCCAGATTGCGCAGGCCTTTCTCAAGGGAAGCGCCCAGGCCGCGCTGCTTTTTGACGAGGTGGAGGATGTCTTTCCCCCGTTGTCGATGGAGACCAGCCAGCGTTTGGCGCGGGCCGAGCAGGGGGGCGGGCGCGCCAGCCAGTCGGTCAGCGGCAAGGCCTGGGTCAACCAGATCCTGGAAACCAATCCGGTGCCCACCGTGTGGGTGACCAACCGCATCGAGCAGATCGACCCGGCGTTCCGGCGCCGCTTTGCCTATCACCTCGAATTGACCAGCCCGCCCCCGGGGGCCCGCGAGCAGCTGGTGCGCAAGGCGCTGGCCGGCCAGACGGTCAGCGAGGCGCTGGTGATGCGCCTGAGCGCCCGCCAGGACCTCACGCCGGCCCAGATCCACACCGCGCTGCGGTTTGCCGTCCTGACCCGGGATCCGGCCGACACCCTCGATGCCCTGATCGAACGCCAGCTGGCGCACGCCGACCTGGCGCTGGGCCGGGCGAAAAGCCCGCTGCACGAAGCCGAACCGGTGACACGCTACAGCCTGGACCTGCTGCATGTGGAAAGTCGCCATGAAGTCGCACGCATCGTGCAGGCCCTGCAGGCACGCGGGCACGGCACGCTGTGTTTTCATGGCGCCCCCGGCTCGGGCAAGAGCGCGCTGGCGGCCCATATTGCACACGCCCTGGGCAAGCCCCTGAGCATTCGCCAGGCCAGCGACCTGATGAGCAAATATGTCGGCGAGACCGAGCAGAACATGGCCGCCATGTTTGCCCAAGCCGAGCGCGATGGCGCGGTCCTGCTGCTCGACGAGGCCGACAGCTTCCTGCAGGACCGGCGGGGCGCAGCGCGCCACCATGAGGTCACCGAGGTCAATGAAATGCTGCAAGGCATGGAGCGCTTTCGCGGCGTTTTCATCTGTACCACCAACCTGATGGATCAGATCGACGCGGCCGCCCTGCGGCGCTTTGCCTTCAAGGTCAAGTTTCTGCCCTTGCGGCGCGCGCAGCGCGAAGCCATGTTCGTGCAGGAGGTCCTGGCGGGCGATGCACAGGCCCTCACCCGCGCCCATCGCGAGCGGCTGGCGCCGCTCGATCAGCTGTGCCTGGGGGACTTTGCATCGGTCCAGCGCCAGGCCCGCATCCTGGCAGACACACCCGACGCCGAGTCCTTCCTGTCGCAGCTGGAGGCCGAACACCGGCTCAAGCCTGAAGTGCGCGAGCGACGCAGCATGGGATTTGTCTGCTGAGGGCCAACTATGGACGAACCTCAAGTACGGGTGCACCGTCGGGGACGGGTGACCCTCGTGAGCCTGAACCGCGCGGCGGCGCGCAACGCCGTCGACCGCGCCACCGCGCAGGCTCTGGCCGATGCCTTTCGCGACTTTGAGCAGGACCCCGGGGCTGATGTGGCGGTGCTGCACGGCGAGCATGGCACGTTTTGCGCCGGCGCCGACCTCAAGGCGCTCGACGACCCGGCGCGCCGCAACCGCACCGAGCCGCAGGGCGACGCGCCCATGGGCCCCACGCGCATGCTGTTGTCCAAGCCGGTGATCGCGGCCATTGCGGGACATGCGGTGGCTGGTGGCCTGGAGCTGGCGCTGTGGTGCGACTTGCGGATTGTCGAGCGCTCGGCGGTGCTGGGGGTGTTTTGCCGCCGTTTTGGCGTGCCGCTGATCGATGGCGGCACCGTGCGGCTGCCGCGTCTGATCGGGTTGTCCCGCGCGCTCGACCTGATCCTGACCGGCCGTGCCGTGGCGGCCGATGAAGCCCTGGCCATCGGCCTGGTCCACCGGGTGGTCGAGGATGGACAGGCCCTGACGGCCGCCCTGGACCTGGCGGGTCAATTGGCGGTCCTGCCGCAGACCTGCCTGCGCAACGATCGACAATCGGCTTATGCCCAATGCGGCCTGACCCTCGATCAGGCGCTGGCGTACGAGTTCCGCCTGGGCCTGCAGACCCTGGCCAGTGGCGAGGCCTTGCGGGGCGCCGCTGCCTTCAGCCAGGGAGCTGGACGGGGCGGACAGCCTCTTGATGAGGGCCAGCCGCCCCTCAGGGAGGGTGCGGATTTTCCAGATTGACAGCCGTAAACCCCCTGCCTATATTGCAACCAAGCAAGTGCTTGGTTGAGTCCCGCTCCGGGGCCGCCAGCCTTTCGGAGGGTGCATGCCTTACCAGAGTGTGTTCCGCCCCGGCCTGTTCACGGACCGGGTGGTGATCGTGACCGGCGGCGGCTCGGGCATCGGTCGTTGCACGGCGCACGAGCTCGTCAGTCTGGGTGCGCGCGTGGCCCTGGTGGGCCGCAAGCCCGACAAGTTGCAGGCCGTGCAGCGCGAAATTGCCGAGGCAGGCGGCGAGGCCAGCACCCATGTCTGCGACATCCGCGAGGAGGACACCGTGCGCGCCACAGTGGCCGCCGTGCTCGCGGCGCATGGGCGTATCGACGGCTTGGTCAACAACGCCGGCGGTCAGTTCCCGGCGCCGCTGGCACACACCAGCGCGCGCGGCTGGGACGCGGTGGTGCGCAACAATCTCACCGGCGGCTTTCTGATGGCGCGTGAGTGTTACAACCAATGGATGGCGCAGCACGGCGGCGCCATCGTCAACATCATTGCCGACATCTGGATGGGGATGCCGGGCATGGGCCACTCGGGCGCGGCGCGCGCAGGCATGCTCAACTTCACCGAAACCGCCGCGCTCGAGTGGGGACCGGTGCGCGTAAATGCCGTGGCGCCGGGCTGGATCGCTTCCAGCGGCATGGACCAGTACCCGCCTGACATGGCCGCCCAGATCCGCGGCATGCGTCAGCTGGTGCCGGCGCAGCGTCTGGGCACCGAAAGCGAGGTCTCGGCGGCCATTGTGTTTTTGCTCTCTGAAGCCGCAGCCTTTGTCTCGGGCGCCTGTCTGCGTGTCGATGGCGCAGCACCGAATGCCAAGCGCATCTGGCCGCAGGTGGGCACCGGCGGGACGACCCCGGCCTTTCACGGTTTTCACCTCGCGAGCCTGCCGCGCGTCTTGCAGGACGACAAGCCGTGAGCACCCGGCGCGAACACATGCTGGCCCTGATCGGGCAGTGGCGCGCGATCGAGGCCCGCACGCGCGAGCGCAGTGCGCAGGCTGCGCCTCTTTTTGCCCGGCGCGGGCAGCTGCTGCCGCGCGAGCGGGTACAGCGCCTGCTGGACCCCGGCACGCCGTTTCTGGAACTCTCCAGCCTCGCCGGCTGGTTGCAGGACACGCCCGACCCCGAAAAATCGGTGGCCGGCGGCGGTCAGGTGGTGGGCATCGGCATGGTCTCGGGCACCCGCGTGATGCTGGTGGCTGACGACGCCGGCATCGAGGCCGGGGCCCTGCAGGCCATGGGACTGGAAAAATTCCAGCGTGCCCAGCAGATTGCGCTGGACAACCGGCTGCCCTTTGTGCACCTGGTCGAATCGGCCGGCGCCAACCTGCTCAACTACCGGGTCGAACAGTTCATTCACGGCGGGCGCAATTTTCACGGTCTGGCGCGGTTGTCGGCCGCTGGCATTCCGGTGATTGCGGTGGTGCACGGACCGTCCACAGCAGGCGGTGCCTACATGACCGGTCTGGCCGATTACGTGGTCATGGTGCGCGGGCGCGGGCGCGCCTTTCTGGCCGGGCCGCCACTGCTCAAGGCCGCCACCGGCGAGGTGGCCGACGACGAAACCCTGGGCGGCGCCGACATGCATGCCAGCGTCTCGGGCCTGGCCGAGTACGTGGCCGAGGACGATCCGCATGCGCTGGGCATCGCACGCCAACTGCTCGCCGCTCTGGGCGGGCAGCTCGAGGGCCCGGCCTGGCCCGACGGTCCCCCGCCGCTGCATGACAACGAAGGGCTGCTGGACCTGTTTGATCCCGACCTGCGCACGCCGGTGGACATGCGCGAGGTGATTGTGCGCATCGTCGACGCCTCGGACTTTCTGGAGTTCAAGGCCGGTTATGGCCCGGGGACCGTCTGCGGCCATGCGGCGATTGCCGGCAGGCGCGTGGGCCTGATCACCAACAACGGACCGATCGATCCGGCCGGCAGCACCAAGATCACCCACTTCGTGCAGGCCTGTGACCAGAGCGGTCTGCCCATCGTCTGGCTGCAGAACACGACCGGTTTCATGGTGGGCAAGGAGGCCGAACAGGCCGGCATGATCAAGCACGGCTCCAAGCAGATCCAGGCCCTGAGCAACGCGCGCGTGCCGCAGATCACGGTGCAGTGCGGCGCCTCGTTCGGAGCCGGCAATTACGGCATGTGCGGGCGCAGTTTCGGTCCGCGCTTTCTGTTCGTCTGGCCCAATGCCCAAACCGCCGTCATGGGCGCGCAGCAGGCGGCAGGCACCATGGGCATCGTGCTTGAAGAGGCCGCACGCCGCAAGGGGCAGGACCCCGACCCCGAAAAGCTTCAAGCCCTGCAGTCGCGCATCGTGCAGACCTTCGAGCGCCAGATGAGCGCCTTCTACACCTCGGGCCTGATGCTCGACGACGGCGTCATCGATCCGCGCGATACGCGGCGCGTGCTGGCCCTGACCCTGGCCCTGTGCGCCGAGGCTGACCGCAAGGCGCTGCATCCGCTGAGCTACGGCGTGGCCCGACCCTGACGCCCATCCCCTCCGGAAAGTCCCTCCCATGCAACTGACCCATGAACACCAGGAACTCAAGCGCAACCTCAAACGCTTCATCGACGATGAAATCAACCCGCATGTGGACGAATGGGAAGCGGCCGAGCAGTTCCCGGCCCACGAGGTGTTCCGCAAGCTCGGCCGGCTGGGCTTGCTGGGCCTGACCAAACCCGAGGCCTATGGCGGCGCGGGCCTGGACTATTCGTACGCGGTGGTGATGGCCGAAACACTGGGCCACATCCATTGCGGCGCGATCCCGATGGCCATTGGCGTGCAGACCGACATGGCCACGCCGGCGCTGGCGCGCTTTGGTTCCGAAGCGCTGTGCAGGCAGTTTCTGGAGCCGGCGATTGCGGGCGAGCAGGTGGGCTGCATCGGCGTGTCCGAACCGGGTGCGGGCTCGGACGTGGCGTCCGTCAAGACCACGGCCCGCAAGGACGGCGACGACTACATCATCAACGGCGGCAAGATGTGGATCACCAACAGCCTGCAGGCCGACTGGATGTGCCTGCTGGCCAACACCTCCGACGGCCCGGCGCACAAGAACAAGAGCCTGATCATGGTGCCGATGAACACGCCCGGCATCACCCGGGCGCGCAAGATCCGCAAGATCGGCATGATGGCCAGCGACACCGGCGTCATCCATTTCGACGATGTGCGGGTACCCCAGCGCTACCGCATCGGGGAGGAAGGCATGGGCTTCACTTACCAGATGCAGCAGTTCCAGGAAGAGCGGCTGTGGTGTGCGGCCAATGCCATCCAGTCGCTGACCAATTGCATCGAGCAGACCATCGCCTACACCGGCGAGCGCATGGCTTTTGGCAAGGCGGTACTCGACAACCAGAGCGTGCACTTCAGGCTGGCCGAACTCAAGACCGAGGTTGAGTCGCTGCGGGCCCTGACCTACATGGCCACCGAGCATTACCTCGCCGGCCAGGACGTGACCGAATGGGCTTCGATGGCCAAGCTCAAGGCCGGGCGCCTGATGCGCACCGTGCCCGACGCCTGCCTGCAGTTCTGGGGCGGCATGGGTTTTACCTGGGACAACCTGGTCTCGCGCCTGTACCGCGACGGCCGCCTGGCATCGATCGGTGGTGGCGCCGACGAGGTGATGCTGGGCATTATTTGCAAGCACATGCACACGCTGCCCAAGGCGCGTTGAGGTCGGGCCGGGCACACCCATGATCCGTACCGAATTTCAAGGTTCGCTGCTGCTTGTCTGGCTTGACGCGCCCGCCACCCGCAATGCCCTGACCGATGCCATGGTGCAGGACCTGCGCGAAGCGCTGCAGCAGGCCGTATCCCGGCCGCAGCTGCGCGCGGTGGTGCTGCGGGGCGCAGGCGGCACCTTCTGTGCCGGTGGCGACTTCAGCCGTTTTCGCAGCCTGATGGCCGAGCCTGCGCCCGCACAGGGCCCGGACCCGATCGCGGTGTTCAACCGTGCGTTTGGTGCCCTGCTGCAGGCCTGGTGCGACAGCGACGTGCTGACCATCGCCGCGGTCGACGGCGCAGCCATGGGCGGCGGCTGCGGCCTGGCCGCGGCCTGCGACATCGTGCTGGCCACCGAGGCGGCGCAGTTCGCCATGCCCGAAGTCACGCTGGGACTGCCACCGGCGCAGATCGCGCCATTTGTGGCGGCGCGCATCGGCGAACGCCAGGCCTTGCGCCTGATGGCCACCGGTCAGCGGATCGGTGCAGCCGAAGGCATCCGGCTGGGGCTGGTGGACGAGCAGGTGCCCGCCGGCGGGCTGGATGCTGCCGTGCAGCGCTGGGCCGACCAGCTGCAGCGTGCCGAGCCGCAGGCCCTGCGTGCCACCCGCGCCATTCTGCGGCGTTCTGGCCCCCAGGGTCTGAACGACACGCTCGACTTTGCAGCCCAGTGTTTTGCCCGCAGCCTGCGCAGCGGCACCGCCGCCGAGGGTCTGGCGGCCCTGGGCGACAGACGCCCGCCGGGTTGGGCCACACCCTCATGAGTCTCCCGCTGCGCCCCTTCGACACCCTGCTGATCGCCAACCGCGGCGAGATCGTCGCGCGCATCGCCCGCAGTGCCCGTGCCCTGGGCATTCGCACTGTGGCCGTGCACTCCGACGCCGACCGCGAGGCGCCCTATCTGGACGCTTGCGACCTCAGGGTCTGCATCGGTGGTGAGCGTCCGGCCGACAGTTACTTGCGTGCTGACAAGTTGCTCGAGGCGGCGCGTGCCAGCGGCGCGCAAGCCATCCATCCGGGTTACGGATTCCTCTCGGAGAACGCCGCCTTTGCGCAGGCCGTGCTGGACGCCGGGCAGGTCTGGGTCGGTCCGCCGCCCGAGGCGATGGCCGCCATGGGCGACAAGGCCAACGCGCGCCGGCGCATGCAGGACGCGGGCGTGCCGGTGCTGCCCGGCACCCGCGAAGCCAGTGATGACCTCGCGGCCCTGCAGGCACAGGCCCATGCGCTGGGCCTGCCGCTCATGGTCAAGGCGGCTGCAGGCGGCGGGGGGCGGGGCATGCGTCTGGTGCAGCAGGCGCAGGACCTGCCGGCAGCCTTGCAAGGTGCCCACGCCGAGGCGCTGGCTGCGTTTGGCGACGGTCGTCTGTTGCTCGAACGCGCGCTGATCTCGCCCCGCCATGTCGAAGTCCAGGTGCTGGCCGACGGCCACGGCACCGTGCTGCACCTTGGCGAGCGCGACTGCTCGGTACAGCGGCGCCACCAGAAGCTGATCGAGGAAGCGCCCTCGCCGGCGGTCGATGCGATGCTGCGCCGGCGCATGGGCGAGGCCGCCGTACAGGTGACCCGCGCCGCCAGCGCCCACGGCTATGTGGGGGCGGGCACGGTCGAGTTCCTGCTGGACGGCGACGGCCATTTCTGGTTCATGGAGATGAACACCCGGCTGCAGGTCGAGCACCCGGTCACGGAATGCCTGAGCGGGCTGGACCTGGTGGCCTGGTCCCTGCGGATCGCCATGGGGGCCCGGCTCGATCTGCGCCAGGACGAGGTGCTGCAACGCTTCGAGGCCGCAGGCCATGCCATCGAGGCGCGCCTGTGCGCCGAAGATCCGGCCCGTAACCATCTGCCGCAATCGGGCACGCTGCTGCACTGGCAACCGCCGGCCGGACTGCGGGTCGATGCCGCACTGCGCACGGGCCAGGCCATCAGCCCCTTCTATGACTCGATGCTCGGCAAGCTGATCGCCCATGGCCCCGACCGCCGCTCGGCACTGCAGCAGCTGGCCACCGGCCTGGCGCAGACCGAAGTGGTCGGCCTGCCGACCAACCGTGCCTTGCTGGCCCGCGTGCTCGGCCACCCGGCCTTTGTCGGCGGGCATGCGAACACGGCCTTTCTGGCGGACCACTTTGCCAACACCGCGCAGCTGCAGCCTCCCTTGCCACCCGCCCTGCAGGCCCTGGCGGCCGTTGCGCTGGTGGCCGTGCCCGCACAGCCCCTGCCTGCGCTGTGGCAGGGTTGGACTTCGGCAGCGCTCACGGTGCAGCAGGTGCCGCTGCGGATCGGCAGCGAGCGTCAGGTCTGGACACTCGAAGGCCGGGGCCGGCACTGGACCGCCACGCAGGGCGAACACCGCGTCGTACTGGAGGAGTTCAGCGTCGATGGCTCCTACGGGGTGCAGGCCCGCGTGAACGGGGCTCCCTTGCGCGCCCGCTGGCACCGCCAGGGCACATTGTTCTGGCTGCAGGCGGGCCTCGATGAGGCGCAGGGCGAAGACCTGCGCCTGCTGCCTGCCCGCCGCCCTCAGGCGCCCGGCAGTGGTGCGGTGCTTGCGCCCATGCACGGTCGCTTGGTTCGCATCGAGGTCGAGGCCGGGCAAACGGTCGAGGCCGGACAGACGCTGCTGGTCATGGAGGCCATGAAGATGGAACACCGCCTGGTTGCCCCCTGTGCGGGCCGCGTGGCGCTGCTGCAGGTCACGGTGGGCGAACAGGTGGCTGCGCGCCGCCTGCTGGCACAGATTGGGCAGGACCGCACCTGACCCCCACTTTTCAACCGACGCCAGGGACAGACGCCATGCCCGACACGCATCAGGTTTTCAACCAGTCGACCCCGTTTGTCGACGTCAATCTCTACCACGCCGACCCTGCGCTGCGCGAAGCGGTCACGGTGTTCGCCGGCGCCGACGCCGACACGCACCAGACACTGACCGGCATGGGCCAGCGCTATGGCAGCGCGCAGGCGCAGCAGTGGGCCGTGCAGGCCAACGTCAACAAGCCGGTATTGCGCAGCTTTGACCGTTTCGGCCACCGCATCGACGAGGTCGAATTCCACCCCGCCTACCACCAACTCATGGGCCTGGCGCTGGGCGACGGCTTGCACGCCATGCCCTGGGCGCAGCCCGGCGCGGGTGCACAAGTCAAGCGGGCTGCGGCCTACCACCTGTTTGGACAACTCGAAAACGGCGTGCAGTGCCCGGTGACCATGACCTTTGCGGTGGTCCCGGTGGTGGCGCGCCAGAGCGCGATCGCGCCCGACTGGCTGCCCAAGCTGCTCGCCAATGATTACGAAGCCGGTGTGTCACATGTGCAGGCCAAGCGTGCCGTGACCATGGGCATGGGCATGACCGAAAAGCAGGGCGGCTCGGACGTGCGCAGCAACACCACCCAAGCGGTGGCCATGGGCCCGAGCGAATGGGGCCCCGCGTTTTGCGTGACGGGCCACAAGTGGTTCTTCTCGGCGCCGATGTGTGACGCCTTCCTGATCCTGGCGCAAACCGAGCCGGGCACCTCCTCCGGGCAGACCTGCCTGTTCCTGCCGCGGGTGCTGCCCGACGGCACGCGCAACCGCATCCGCATCCAGCGCCTCAAGGACAAGATCGGCAACCACTCCAACGCCTCGTCCGAGGTCGAATTTGAGGGCGCCACCGCTTTTCTGGTGGGCGAGGTCGGGCGTGGCATTGCGACCATCCTGGAGATGGGCAACCATACCCGGCTGGACTGCACCATTGGCGCGGCCGGTATCCTGCGCGCGGGCCTCACGCAGGCCATTCACCATGCGCGGCGACGCAGCGCCTTTGGCCGCAAGCTCGTCGATCAGCCGATCATGCAGTCGGTGCTGGCCGACCTGGCGCTCGAGAGCGAGTCGGCCCTGTGGCTGGCGATGCGTCTGGCCCGCACTTACGACAGCGATGCCGGCGAGAGCGAGCGGGCGCTGCGCCGCGTGCTCACGCCGGCCGCCAAATACTGGGTCTGCAAGCGCCTGCCGCATGCCATGGCTGAAGCCATGGAGGTCACCGGTGGCGCGGGCTATGTGGAAGAAGGCCCGTTTGGCCGGCTGTATCGCGAAAGCCCGCTCAACTCGATCTGGGAAGGTTCGGGCAATGTGATGTGCATCGATGTTCTGAGGGCGTTGGCGCGCGGGCCGCAGTGCCGTGACGTGCTCGTCGACGAATGGCAGGCGGCTCGGGGCCAGCACGCGGTCTTTGATGCGGCGCTGCAGGAGGCGCTCGCGCTGCTGCAGCGCCCGCAGCAGGACAGCGATGAGTTCGCCGCCCGCCACCTGGCCGAGCGCATCGCCCTGCTCACCCAGGCCAGCCTGTTGATCCGCCACGCGCCCGGGCTGGTGGCAGCGGGCTTTTGCGCCACGCGCCTGGCCGGTGGCTGGCGCGGCACGCTGGGCACGGTGGCGCTGGCGCAAGCTGGCGCACTGATCGACCGCGCCCTAGTAGAAGCCGGATCACCATGAACCCTTGGACACCCGCCCACGCAGACTTTCGCCAGACAGTACGCCGCTTTGTCGAGCGCGAGATCCAGCCCTATGTCAGCGATTGGGACGAGCACGCCGAATCGGGCGCCTACTTTCCGCGCGAGCTCTACCGCCAGGCGGCCGATCTGGGGCTGCTTGCGCTGGGGTACCCCGAGGCGCTGGGGGGCATTGCTGCCGACCATTTGTACCGCGTGATCGTCACCGAAGAAATCGCGCGTGCCGGCTCGGGGGGCGTGCTGGCCAGCCTGCTCTCGCATGGCATCGGCCTGCCGCCCATCGTGGCGCAGGCCTCGCTTGCCCTGCAGCAACGCATCGTGCCCGATGTGCTGGCGGGCCGGAAAATCGCGGCGCTGGCCATCACCGAACCCGTTGGCGGCTCGGATGTGGCGCGGCTGCGTACCACCGCACGGCTTGACGGTGACCATTATGTGATCGACGGCGAAAAAGTCTTCATCACCTCGGGACTGCGCGCCGACTGGCTCACGGTGGCGGTGCGTACTGGCGGGCCGGGGCCGGCCGGGCTCTCGCTGATCGCGGTGCCTGGCGACACCCCCGGCCTTGCCCGCACACCGCTGCGCAAGATGGGCTGGTGGGCCAGCGATACCGCCCACCTGCGCTTTGACGGCTGCCGCGTGCCGGCCGACCACCTGATCGGCGAGGAAGGCACCGGCTTTGCGGCCATCATGCGCAATTTCAATACCGAGCGCCTGACGCTGGCGGTGGGCGCCTGCGCCTTTGCCCAGGTCTGCATCGACGACGCCCTGGACTGGGCTCGCCAGCGCCACACCTTTGGCCAGCCGCTGGCGCAGCACCCGGTCATTCGCCATAAGCTGGTCGACATGCAGACTGCCGTGGCTTCGTGCAGGCCGTGGATCGAGCGCCTGGCGCTGCGGCTCGATGAGGGCCCCGCCGATGCGCACACGGTCGCCGAGCTGTGCATGCTCAAGAACCACGCCACGCGCGCCATGCAGCTGTGCGCCGATCAGGCGGTGCAGATCCTGGGTGGCATGGGCTACATGCGTGGTACCCGCGTCGAGCGCATCTACCGCGAGGTCAAGGTGATGATGATTGGCGGCGGCGCTGAGGAAATCATGAAGGACCTGGCGGCGCGGCAGCTGGGCTACTGATGCGCTGTGCGCGGCGCCGCCTCATGCACGACAATGGTCCTGCCGAACTTGTCGCGGCCCCGGTTCCGTGCTGCGTCCGGTTGCTGCCGTTTTCATGACAGGAGCTTTCTTCATGCCTCGCCTCTCCTTGCGCCAGCCGCTCTGCCGCCTTGGGCCCAAGCTCGGCACGTTGTCCCTGCTGGCGCTGACCGCGCTGCCCTCGGGCGCCGGCCAGTACGCCCTGGTGCAGGGCCAGCGCACAGCATTGCCGGTGCTGGCCGATGTCAGGAGCGCACTGCCGGCCTGCAACCTGCATATCACGGTGCAGGGCCAGCCCGGGATCGACCGGACACTGACCGCGCCGCTGTTCATGACCGAGCTGCAGATCCTGGCCCAGGGCAATGCACCTCTGCCAGTCGCCTGGGAGGGGCGCTTTCGCCGGCTCGATAACGGGGATGCGCTCGACCCCTGCCCCACCGCCGGGCAGTCCCTGGTTCCGGTGGTCGGCAGCCTGGCCCCCCTGCGTCAGGCCTGGCAGACGTATTTCGGGGCTCTGGGGCCGGCGCAGGCCGAGTGCATGCGCCTGGGACTGCCGTTGGTGGGGGTACGCACCGAGGGCTTTGACCGTAACGACCCCCAGCCCAGTGTGGCCGATCAGCGCATCCGGCAACTCGAGGGCCAGTGCGAGCGCTTTGTCGCGCTGCCCAAGGCCTGGGGCCTGCAGGATGAAAAGCGCCACGCCTGCACCCTGTCGGGTGGCTTTCGCACCTTCTGCGAAGGGGTCTATCTGCAGGCCGGCAGCGATGGGCGCTCCCGGGTCCTGAGCAAGGCCCAGGCCCTGGCCCTGCACCTGCAGGGCGGCAGTTTCCAGACCGCAGTGCGCGAGAACACCGAGGTGCGCGCTGCGCGAGAGACCCGCCAGCGGCAGGCGCTGGAACGCCAAAAAGCCCAGGAGGCCGAGCGCGAGCAGGCCGAGCTGCGTGAGCGCGAACGTCAGATTCAGGAGGCGCAGGCGCGCAAGCTCGCCCAGGAGCAGGCCAAGCGGCAGAAGAAGGAAGAGGAGCGCCTGCAGGCCGAAGAGGCACGCAAGCGCGCCGAGGAAGAGCGCCGGGCCCAGCGCAACTGGCTGGTCAGGACCTGGGAGGACGAGGTGATGGGCCGGATCCGACCCGCGCCTGCACCCTCACCCGCACCCGCGGGTGCGCCAGCCCCGCAGACAGCACCCAAGGAAGGCGCCCGCTAGTAGGGCCCCCTGCGGCTACCACGCGAGCCCTGGGCCGAAAAAAAGCCGCCCGGTCAGGGCGGCTTGCACGACCGCAGGTGCCGGTCACTTCATGTAGTCGGAGATGACTTTCCAGCGGCCTTCCTGGATCTGGGACAGGCGCGAGGACTCGTTGCCCAGGCGCTTTTTGGCGCTGAAGGTCATGGCGGGGCTGCCAAAGATGTCCTGCGGGAAGCTCATGCTGTCCATCGACTTGATGAAGGTCTCGTGGGTCAGGTTGCGGCCGGCCTTGGAGGCGGCGCTGGCGAAGTGCATCAAGGCCTGGTAGCCATAGACCGAGAACACGGTGGGGTCCTCGTTGAACTTGGTCTTGTACTTGCTGGCCCAGAAGCGGATCGGCTGCGAGGCTTCGTCCAGGTACGGGTGCTGCGCGGTCATGGTGGCATACAGGCCGTTCATGGCGGGGCCGCCGAGCTTGTGGATCAGGTCGGTGTAGGCCGCCGAGGAGCCCAGGAACACCGGGCTGAACCCGGTCTTGCGGGACTCGCCGATCGTGCCTACCGTCTCGCGGATGATGGTGCCCAGCACCACCATATCGCAACCGGCCGACTTCATGCGGGCCACCTGCGAGGAGAAGTCGGTGGCGCCGCGTTTGTAGGTGGTTCTCTCGGCAAAGTCCATGCCGATGGACTTGAGACCGGCTTCGGCGCCGCGCATCACCTCCAGGCCGAATTCGTCGTCCTGGTAGATGGTGCAGGGCTTCTTGATGTTGCGCTCCTTGATCAGGCGGGGGGCTGCCAGCCGCATCTGGTCGAAGTAGGTGGCGGCAAAGGCGTACTTGAGCGGGTGCAGCGGCTCGAACATTTCGCGCGCGGCGGTGACCGGGAAGAAGTTCACCACGTTCTTGCTGAACTGCACCGGCATGGCGGCCATGTTCTGGGCGGTGCCGATGTGCGCGATCATGGCGAAGATCTTGTCCTGGTTGACCAGCTTCTGCGCGGCCAGCACGGCGCGCTTGGGATCGTAGGCCGAGTCCTCGACCTTGAGGTCGATCTTGCGGCCATTGATGCCGCCTTGCTCGTTGATTTCATCGGCGGCCAGTTGCAGGCCCATGCGCACCTGCTTGCCAAAGCCGGCAATCGGGCCCGAAAGGTCCTGGATCGAGCCCAGGGTCAGGGTGTCCTTGCCGACCCCCTGCTGGGCCAGCGCAGAAGTGCCCAGGGTCAGGGCCAGCGCCAAGGTTGTCAGTTTGCGTTTCATGGTGGGTGTCTCCTTCAGTGACAGGGGTGAATCAGTCGCGGTACATCGCTTCGATGCGATCGGCGTATTTCTTTTCGACCAGCTTGCGCTTGAGCTTCATGGTCGGCGTCAGCTCCTCGTCCTCGGCGCTCAGCTGGGTGTCGAGCAGGAAGAACTTCTTGATCTGCTCGACGCGGGCAAACTTACGGTTGACGCGGTCGATTTCGGCCTGGATGAGGGCCTGGATCTCTGGCGCACGGGTCAGCGAGGCATAGTTGCTGAAGGGCACGTCGGCATCCTGGGCGAATTTTTCCACGTTGTCCTGGTCGATCATGATGATCACGACCAGGTAGGGGCGCCGGTCGCCGATCACCACCGCATCGGTGATGTAAGGCGAGAACTTGAGCTCGTTTTCGAGCTCGCTGGGCGTGATGTTCTTGCCGCCTGCGGTGATGATGATGTCTTTCATCCGGTCGGTGATCCGGAAAAACCCTTCCTCGTCGACCACACCCACATCACCGGTGTGCAGCCAGCCCTCGGCGTCGATGGTCTCAGCGGTCTTTTCCGGCAGGTTCAGGTAGCCCTTGAACACATTCGGCCCGCGCACCAGGATTTCGCCCGTCTGCGGATCCAGCCGCACCTCGTTGTAGGTGGCGGCCGGGCCGATCGAGCCGGGCTTGATGCGCTCGGGCCGCACCCCGGTGGCCGCGCCGCAGGTCTCGGTCATGCCCCAGACTTCGAGCATGGGCACGCCCAGGGCCAGGTACCAGCGCACCAGATCGGGCGAGATCGGCGCTGCACCGGTGACCAGAAAGCGGGCACGGTGGATGCCAATGAGCTTGCGCACATTGTTGAGCGCCATCAGCCGCGCGATCTGGAATTGCAGCTTGAGCAGCGCGGGCACGGTCTGGCCGGCGAGCACCCGATCGGCCACACGCTGGCCCACACCAATCGACCAGGCATAAGCCGCCTGCTGCAGGGCGCCGGCTTCCTTGAGCGCGATCATCACCCCGGAGTAGAACTTTTCCCACACGCGGGGCACGGCGGTGAAAACGGTGGGGGCGATCTCGCGCACGTTTTCGGGCACCGTCTCGGGGTTCTCGACAAAGTTCAGGACCGAGCCGGTATAGAGAGAGAAATACTCGCCGCCCAGGCGCTCGGCAATATGACACAAAGGCAGAAAGCACATGCACTCGTCGTGCTCGTCGCGCGAGATCAGGGTGTTGTAGCCCCGCACGGTATAGACCAGGCCGGCATGGGTGTGCATGGCCCCTTTGGGTTTTCCAGTGGTGCCCGAGGTGTAGACCAGGATGGCCAGGTCTTCAGGCCGGCAAGCCGCTGCGCGTGCCTCGAGTGCGCCCGGATGCTGGCGCAGGTGTTCGCGCCCGAGCTCGCGCAGCGCCTGCAGGCCGATCACCTGCGGGTCGTCAAGTTGGTGCAGACCCTCCATGTCGAACACCACGATCTTGCGCAACAGCGGCAGCTGGGCGCGCACCTCCAGCGCCTTGTCGAGTTGCTCGTCGTCCTCGACAAACAGCACCGTGGTGCGCGAATCCTCGCACAGGTAATGCACCTGGGCAGCAGCGTCGGTGGGGTAGATGCCGTTGCACACGCCGCCGCAACTGAGTACGGCCAGATCGGCCAACACCCATTCGATGTTGGTGTTGGACAGGATGGACGCGGTCTCGTGCGGGGCCAAGCCCAAAGAGAGCAGGCCGTGGCCGATTTCTCGCACGGCGGTGGCGGTCTGATCCCAGCTCCAGCTTTGCCAGATGCCCAGATCCTTCTGGCGCATCCAGACCTGGGGGCCGCGGGCCTGGACTGCATTCCAGAAAAGGGCGGGAATGGTCTCGCCGGCCATGACCACTTCGGTCTGCGGGCGAATGTGGGAGAGGTTCCAGAGGTTGCTCATCGGTTCACCGCCAGTTTTTCTTTTTCTTCCAGCGCCGGTCGGCCCGCACACCCTGCTCCTTCATGCCGAGGTAGAACTCCTTGATGTCCTCTTTCTCGCGCAGCCGGGCACAGGTGTCTTCCATGACGATGCGGCCGTTCTCCAGCACATACCCGTAATCGGCCGCATTCAGGGCCATGTTGGCGTTTTGCTCGACCAGCAGGATGGTGGTGCCGCGTTCGCGGTTGATGCGCACCACGATCTCGAAGATCTCCTGGGTCAGCTTGGGCGAGAGGCCCAGGCTGGGCTCGTCGAGCAGGATCAGCTCGGGGCTGGCCATGAGTGCACGGCTGATGGCCAGCATCTGCTGCTGGCCACCCGACAGCAGGCCGGCGTCCTGCTCGGCGCGTTCGCGCAGGATCGGGAAATAGCCGAACACGGCCTCGATGTCGCGCTCGATGGCATCGCGGTCGCGACGCGTGTAGGCGCCCATCAGCAGGTTGTTGCGCACCGACAGCAGCGGGAAGACCTCGCGGCCCTCGGGCACGTGCATCAGGCCTCGCTGCACGATCCAGGCCGGGTCCTGCGCGGTGATGTTCTCGCCTTTGAACTCGACCGACCCCTTGCGCGGATCGATGATGCCGCTGATGGTCTTGAGAATGGTCGTCTTGCCGGCGCCATTGGAGCCGAGTACCGTGGCGATCTCGCCTTGGCGCACCTGCAGGCTGACGCCGCGAATGGCCTTGATCGGGCCATAAGCGCTCTCGACATTGAGCAGCCGAAGCAGCACGTTGTCCGGGGAGGCGGGGCTGGTGCTCATGCCGCCTCCCGCGGGCTGCGCTCAGGGCGGCGCAGGCCCGAGAGGTCCTCGACGGTGCCCAGGTAGGCCTCGATCACGCCGGGGTGCGACTGAACTTCGGCCGGTGTGCCCATCGCCAGCACCTCGCCCTGGCTCATGGCCAGCACGCGGTCGGAGACTTTGGAGACCAGGCTCATGTCGTGCTCGACCATCAGCACCGTGATGCCCAGCAGGTTCTTGATGTCCGAGATCCAGAAGGCCATGTCATCGGTTTCCTCGACATTGAGCCCGGAGGAGGGCTCGTCAAGCAACAGCAGCTGGGGCTCGGTGCACAGCGCACGCGCCAGTTCGACCACCTTGCGCACACCGTAGGGCAAGCCGGCCACCAGGGTGTCGCGGTGGTGCTGCAGTTCCAGAAAGTCGATCACCTGCTCGACCTTCTTGCGCGCTTCGATTTCGGCGCGGCGGGCCGTGCCGGTAAAGAACATGTCCTGCCACAGGCGGGTCTTGCGGTGGGTGTGGCGCCCGATCAGCAGGTTTTGCAGCACCGTGGCGTGTTCGAACAGCTCGATGTTCTGGAAGGTGCGGGCAATGCCCAGGCCGGCAACGGCGTGCGGCGCCACCGTGGCCATCGGCTGGCCTTGGTAATGCAAGGTGCCGCTGGTGGGTGTGTAGATGCCGCTGATCAGGTTGAAGACGGTGGTCTTGCCGGCACCGTTGGGCCCGATCAGGGTGAAGACCTCGCCGCGCCGCACGTCAAAGCTGACCTGGTTGACGGCCAGTACACCGCCAAACCGGACCGTGAGGTCTCGCGCCGATAAAAGGATGTCGCTGCTCATTTGAGTCGGTCCGATTTCTGGAAGCTCTTTTGCCGCTTGAACATGCCCTTGCGGTAGAAGGGAAAGAGCTGGAACCAGGTGCGGATCTTGAGCCAGCGCCCGTACAGCCCCATGGGCTCGAACATCACAAAGGCGATCAGCACCAGTCCATACACCACGCCCTGCAGACCCGGGGCCTGTCCGATGGCGGCCGGCAACACATCCTTGCCCAGTGAGATCAGTTGCGGCATGGTGATCAGGAAGATGGCGCCCAGAAACGCCCCGTGAATGGAGCCGAGCCCGCCGATCACCACCATCAGCAGCAGGTCGATCGACTGCAGGATGTTGAACTGGTCGGGGCTGATGAACTGCAGCTTGTGGGCGTACAGGGCGCCCCCCATGCCGGCCAATGCCGCCGAAATCATGAAGCTCAGCGTTTTGTAGCGCGCCAGATGGATGCCCATGCTCTGGGCCGAAATCTCGGAGTCGCGGATGGCCACGAAGGCCCGCCCGGTCGGACTGCGCAGCAGGTTGAGCACGGCCAGGGTGGCCAGTACCGTGACCACCAGACAGACGGCATAGAAACTCGACTCGTTGCTGGCTTCCCAGCCGAACATCTTCACCGGCACCACATGCTTGCCGGCGTTGCCGCCGGTCACGCTTTCCCAGCGGGCCAGGCCCTCCTCGACAATGAAACCGAACGCCAGCGTGGCAATGCCCAGGTAGACCCCTTTGACGCGCAGTGCCGGCAACCCCACCACCGCCCCCACCGCGGCCGACAGGCCCGCCGCCATGGCCAGCGAGAGGGGGAAGGGCCAGCCCTGTGCAGCCAGCACCGCCTCGGTGTAAGCCCCTACGCCCAGAAAGGCCGCATGGCCGATCGAAAACAGACCGGTGAAACCGGCCAGCAGCATCAGCCCCAGGCCGACCACGCTGTAAATGAGCACAAAGGTCAGTTGCGCCAGCCAGTACTCGTCAAGCAGCCACGGGGCGCAGACCAGGAACAACCCCAGCAGGCCATACCAGAACACATGGCCGCCGTGCTTGGCCAGCCGGACGTCCTGGTCGTATTCGGTCTTGAAAATGAAACGCATGTATCAGACCTTTTTGCGCAGGTTCTCGCCAAACAGGCCGTTGGGCTTGAGGGCCAGCATGATCAGCACCACGATGTAGGCCGCCACGTCCTTGAAACCCTCGGGCAGGTAAAAGCCGGCCAGGGCCTCCACCACGCCGATGATCACCCCGCCGACGATGGCTCCGGGCAGGCTGGTGAAGCCGCCGACCACCGCGGCCGGAAAAGCCTTCAGGCCGATAAAGCCCATATTGGCGTGCACGAAGGTGATGGGCGCCAGCAGCAGGCCGGCCACGGTGGCCACTGCAGCCGCCAGGGCCCAGACCAGGCCATTGAGACGCTTGACAGGAATGCCCATGTAATAAGCCGCCAGCTGGTTTTGCGAAGCTGCCTGCATGGCAATGCCCACCCGTGAACGGCTGAACACCAGGTACAGCAGCAGGCACAGCACGGCCGTGGCTGCCACCACCACCACCTGGCTGGCCCCCAGCACCACGCCACCGAGGTCATACGACGTGTCCTTGTAGGGGGCTGGAAAGGCGTGGGTTTCAGTGCCGACATTGGGCAGCATGGTCACCAGGCCCCGCGCCACATAGCCGATGCCAAAGGTGAGCATGACCACCGAGAAGGCCGGCTGCCCGAGGATGGGGCGGATGGCCACGCGTTCGATCATCCAGCCGGTGATGGCCATGGCTGCCAGAGCCGAGGGCACGCCCACCCAATACGGCCAGCCCAGCCAGCTCACCAGCCCCAGGCCGCAAAAGGCGCCGAGCATCATCAGATCACCCTGGGCAAAGCTGACGGTTTCGGTGGCCTTGTAAATGAGCACAAATCCCAGCGCGATCAGGCCATAGATACAGCCCTGTGCGATGCCGCTGAAGATCACCTGCAGTTCCTGCATCCTTGACGTCCTCCCGCCGGGGCGGTTTGTAATGTGCGGGTTTGTCTGTGCTTTGACAGCGCAGGGCGTTGATCTATCATGACCAAACCAAGCACTTGCTTTGTTTATTCTTCGGTCAACACCAGCGGACTGCAATCTGGGGAAACCCTGAGCCATGCCCACACTGCGCAAGCCCCAGTCGCCACCGTCGGATGCAGCCGTTCTGGCGCCGCATGATGAGGCCAACCGGCGGCAGGCGCTGATTCGCGTCTCGGCCAGGCTTTTCCGGGAAAAGGGCTTTGAGGCCACCACCGTGCGCGACATTGCGGCGGCGGTGGGCATGCGCTCGGGCAGCCCTTTCTATCATTTCGCCAACAAGCAGGAAATCCTCAAGGCGGTCATGGAAGAGGGTCTGCGCCAGGGCCTGGAGCGGACGGTGGACGCACTGCGGGCGGCCCCCACCCCCCAGGCCCGCTTTCGTGTGCTGGTGCGCACCCATTACGGCATCCTGCACGACGAAGGCAGCGAGTTCATCGCGGTGCTGCTCTATGACTGGCGCAGCCTGCCCGATGACCACAAGCAGGACATCATTGCGGTCAAGGACGGCTATGACCGCCTGTGGCAGGACAACCTCGCCGAGTTGCTCTCGCTCGGGCTCATTGGCGCCAACTCCGGCCACGATCCGCATGCCGCCCGGGACGCCAAGATCACCCGCTTGATGATCATGGGGGCGATCAACTTTACCGTCACCTGGTACCGGCAGTCGCACCACGGCCAGGGCAGCATGGACCTCGACGCGCTGGCCGAGCGCACGGTGCGGTTTTTCATGCGCGAAGGATGAGTCCGGCATGAAGACCGTGCGTCTGACCGCTGGCCTGGGCTTTTACGGCGATGCCTGGGCGCCGGTGCGCGCCGCGATCGAGCGCGGCGATGTGCAGTATGTCTGCTCGGACCATCTGGCCGAGCTGACGCTGGCCATCCTGCAAAAGGACCGCCAGCGCGACCCTCAGGCCGGCTATGCGCGCGACCTGTTGCCCATGATGGCCGACCTCTGGCCGCTGGCGGCACCGCGCGGTGTGCGCTTTGTGCTCAACGCCGGGGGACTCAACCCCGAGGGGGCGCGGCAGGCGCTGGTGCAGCTGTTTCGGCAAAAGGGCTGGCAGGCGCGCATGGCGGTGGTCACCGGCGACGGGGTGCTCGATCGCATCGACGCGCTGCAGCAGGCGGGCGAGCCCCTGGCCCACCTGGACACCGGCGAGTCCATGACCCGCGTGCGCGAGCAGCTGGTGTTTGCCAATGTCTACCTGGGCGCACGGCCGGTGGCGCAGGCGCTGGCGCAGGGGGCCGATATCGTCATCACCGGCCGCGTGGCCGATGCGGCGCTGTTCCTGGCGCCCTTGCTGCACGAGTTTGGCTGGGGTCCCGATCAGCGCGACCAGCTTGCGCAGGGCGTGGTCGCCGGGCACCTGCTTGAATGCTCGGGCCAGGGCGCGGGGGGCAACTTTGGCAGCGCCGGGGCCTGGCAGAGGATTGCGGACCTGGCCCACATCGGCTACCCGATCGCCGAGGTCGGCGAAGACGGCAGTCTGCTGATCACCAAGGCGCCGGGCACCGGCGGGCGCGTGGATTTCCACACTGTACGCCAGCAGCTGCTCTACGAAGTGCACAATCCGCACGCCTACGTCACGCCCGATGTTGTGCTCGACATGGGCGAACTGCAGCTGCTCGAAGAAGGTCCCGACCGGGTGCGCGTGCGCGGTGCGCGCGGCCACGCGGCGCCCGAACATCTCAAGCTGGTGGCCGGTTACCGCAACGGCTGGATGGGCCAGGCGGTGATCGGCCTGAGCTGGCCCGATGCATTGACCAAGGCGCGCACGGTGGCCGACATCGTGCAGGGCCAGTTGCGCGAAAAGAATCTGCCGGTCGAGGAGGTGTGCGTCGAATACCTGGGCCACAACGCCTTTCTGGGCCCGCACGCAACGCTGCTCGATGAGGATGCCATCAACGAAGTCTGGTTGCGCATGGCGGTCCGAACGCCGGATCAGCGTATCGCGGACGGTTTCGGCCGGCTGTTTCCCTGGCTGGCGCTGTCGGGCCCGCCCTACATGGGCGGCTTTCACGGCATCACCCCGGGCAGCCAGTTGCTGGGGCTGTGGCCCAGCCGGGTTGACCGCCGCGCGATCGAGCCGCAGGTGGCCGTTGACGTGCAGGCGGTGGCATGAAGATCCGTCTGTCCGAGATCGCCCATGCGCGCAGCGGCGACAAGGCCGACCGGGCCGACATCGGCCTGTTTGCCTGGGATGCCACCGGCTATGCGCTGATCGAGGAGGGCCTCACGAGCGAGCAGGTGGCCGCGCATTTCGCCCACCTGCTTGCACGGCCCGGGGTGCAGTCGGTCGAGCGCTATCCTTTGCCCCGGCTGCTGGCCATCAAATGGGTGCTCAATGGCGCGCTGGGCGGTGGCGCGGCCAGCAGCCTGCGCAGTGACAACCTGGGCAAGACCCTGGGCGCACTGATGCTGCGCATGACGCTCGAGGTGGACGAGGCGCGCGGCCAGGCCGCCCTGGCGGCAGCCCGCGCGGCCTCGGCCTGAGCCCCGCGCCCGGCTACAGCCTAGGGATGTCAACCTTGTCCACCCCCCGCCGACTGTGTTAAACCCCTCAACTGTCTGTTTTTTACTCCCAAAGGATTTTCATGAAACGTCGCAACCTGTTCCTGGTTCTGGGTCTGAGTGCCGCCCTGCTCGCGCCTGTGCATGCGCAACAGTTCTTCCGCATCGGCACCGGCGGTACCGCGGGCACCTACTACCCTGTCGGGGGCATGATTGCCAATGCGGTCAGCCAGCCCGGCCGCATTGTGGTCACTGCGCAGGCCAGCAATGGCTCGGTGGCCAATGTCAACGGCGTGGCCGGCGGCGCGCTGGAGTCGGGCTTCTCGCAGTCGGATGTCGCCACCTGGGCCTACACCGGCACCGGCGTCTTCGAGGGCAAGCCCAGGATGACCGACCTGCGCATGATCGCCAACCTCTACCCCGAGAGCATTCACCTGGTGGTCAAGAAGGGCTCGGGCATCAAGTCGGTGGCCGACCTCAAGGGTAAGCGGGTTGCCCTGGACGAGCCCGGCTCGGGCACCCTGGTCAATGCGCGCGCAGTGCTGGCCGCCTGGGGCGTGCGTGAAAGCGACATCCGCCCCGATTACATCAAGCCCAACCAGGCCGGTGACAAACTCAAGGATGGCGCCCTCGATGCCTTCTTCTTTGTCGGCGGTGCACCCGCTGGCGCCATTGCCGAGCTCGCCTCCAGCGGTACCGGAATCGAGTTGGTGCCTTTGACCGGACCGCAAGCCGACGCGTTGCGCCGCGCCAACCCCTATCTGGCGGTCGACAGCATCCCGGCCGGGACCTACAAGGACGTCCCCGCGGTGCAGACCATGGCCGTCGGTGCCCAGTGGGTGACCAGTGCCAAGGCCGATGCAGAAACCGTCTACCAGATCACCCGCGCGCTCTACGGCAAGGCCGCCCAGGATGCCCTGGCCGCCGGCCATGCCAAAGGCAAGCTCATCACCCGGGAAAATGCCGTGCAGGGCGTTGGCATCCCCTTCCATCCCGGCGCCGAGCGCTTCTACAAGGAAGCGGGCTTGCTCAAATAAGCCACGCCAGCCGCTGACCATGAAACGCCGCAGCCCATATGGCTGCGGCCAAGGGGTGGGTGCATGACCGAGATCCGTGAGCGCGACCTGCGCGAGTTGCAGGCGCTGGAAGAAAAATTCGACCCGGAAATGCGCTTCCGGCCGACCTGGCCGCCAGCCACCCACATCGTCAAGTGGCTGCTGATCGCGCTGTCGCTGTTTCATTTCTACACCGCCGGCTTCGGGCTGCTGCGCGAGACCACCCATCGCGGTGTCCACCTGGCCTTTGTGCTGGGGCTGATCTTTCTGGTGTTTTCCGCCTTTCGCATGGCCCCGGATGCGCCGCCGGCACGCCCGGGCCGCTTGACCCTGGGCGGCGTGCCCTGGCTGGACTGGCTGCTGGCCATCGCCTGTGCGGCCAGTGTGCTCTACATCCCCTATGTGTTCGACGATCTGGCATTTCGGGTCGGCAACCCCGGGCCGGTCGATGTCCTCATGGGCTCGATCCTGTTTGTCACCCTGCTGGAGGCGACGCGCCGATCGATGGGCTGGCCGTTGCCGCTGATCGCCATCGGCTTTACCGTCTATGCACTGGCCGGCCCCCATTTTCCGGGGCTGCTCAAGCATGCCGGGGCCAGCTGGAGCCAGATGATCAACCACCAGTACCTGACCAGCCAGGGCATTTACGGGGTGGCGGTGGGCGTGGTGGCCACCTATGTGTTTCATTTCGTGCTGTTTGGCGTGC
>CAYMMK010000003.1:0-58760 GCA_964391575.1 uncultured Limnohabitans sp. | reverse complement strand
GGGGGCCGGACAACATCCGCATCAACTGCATCGCGCCCGGCCTGATCAAGACCGATTTCGCCCGGGCCCTGCACGAGGACCCGGTACTCAGTGCCAAGTACAACAACGAGACCCCGCTGCGCCGCATGGGCGAGCCCGATGACATCGGCGGCATTGCCGTGTTCCTGGCCAGCGCTGCGGGGCGCTATGTGACAGGGCAGACCATCGTGGCCGATGGCGGGATGATGATCCGCTGACCCTGCTGCGGCGTTTTGGTGCCGCCTGAGCAGAGGGGCCCCAGGGCCGTCCGCCTCATGCTGCGGGGGTACGCAGAAATCGACGACCAGCCCTGGGGCCCCACTGCTCAGGCTCAGTGGTCGTTCAAAAAGCAAAAAGCCCGCATCTGAACTGACCCCAATTGGTTGGAAAGTTCAATCCGCGGGCTTTTTGCGAAGCGTTTGAGAATCAGCCGAAGTTCTTGGCGGCGAAGTCCCAGTTCACCAGCTTGTCGAGGAAGGTCTCGACGAACTTGGGGCGCAGGTTGCGGTAGTCGATGTAGTAGGCGTGTTCCCACACGTCCACGGTCAGCAGCGCGGTGTCGCCGGTGGTCAGGGGGGTGCCAGCGGCGCCCATGTTGACGATGTCGACGCTGCCATCGGCCTTCTTGACCAGCCAGGTCCAGCCAGAACCGAAGTTGCCGACAGCGCTTTTGACGAAGGCTTCGCGGAAGGCGGCGTAGTGGCCCCACTTGGCATTGATGGCGGCAGCCAGTGCGCCGGTGGGCTCGCCACCGCCGTTGGGCTTCATGCAGTTCCAGAAGAAAGTGTGGTTCCAGATCTGGGCCGCGTTGTTGTAGATGCCGCCTGAGGACTTCTTGACTATGGACTCGAGGTCCATGGTCTCGAATTCGGTACCTTTTTGCAGGTTGTTGAGGTTCACCACGTAAGCATTGTGGTGTTTGCCATGGTGAAATTCCAGGGTTTCCTTGGAGTAATGGGGGGCCAGGGCATCAATCGCGTAGGGCAATGCGGGCAAGGTATGTTCCATGGTGTCCTCTCGTGCAGGGTTGTAAATCGCAAACGGCGATTGTAGGCCGTTGTCGCACGCCCCTGAGGTGTGCGGGGACACTGCGGCTTCAGCCTGCTTCAGACCTGACCTGCAGGGGCACCTGTCCATCGGCCAGCGTGGCGGTCAGGGCCTGACCCGGCGCCAGCGCCGCAGCGCGGGTCACGGCATGGCCCTCTTCATCGGTCAGCCAGGCGTAGCCCCGCTCGAGCACCCTGCGGGGGTCTGCCCCCTGCAACCGCAAGGACAAACGCTCCACCCATTGTTGGCTGGACATCAAAAGCGCGTTGCGGGCCAACACCTGTCGCGCTGTCAGCCGCTCCAGCAGATGCTTCGCCTGCTGCAGTCGGGCTCCTGCGGAGGTCTGCAAGCGTGTTTCCAGTTGTGCCAGACGGATGTGGTTTTGGGTCAGTCGAGCCTGCGGCCGTCCCACACGACTGGCCAGGATGTCCAGCCCCTGCGCGGCATGCTCGAATTGCCGATGGACCGCCCTTTCAATGTGCTCGGCCCGAGCCTGGATCTGGTCGAGCAGGCCCTGGCGATCGGATGCGGCCAGTTCGGCTGCTGCGGTCGGGGTGGGGGCGCGGACATCAGCCACAAAATCGGTGAGCGTGAAATCCGTTTCATGCCCCACGCCGCTAATGAGAGGCACCGGGCTGCTGGCCAGACAGCGCACCAAGGACTCATCATTGAAGGCCCAGAGGTCCTCCATGGAACCTCCGCCGCGCACGACCAGGATCACATCGAGGCCGGGGCTGGCGTCGCTGTCTTTGGCCAGCGCAAACAGGCGTTGCGCGGCCCGGATCAGGGACGCCGGTGCTGCTGCCCCTTGGACCAGCGCAGGCGCCAGCCAGACCGACACATGGGGTGCGCGTCGGCGCAGGGAGGTCATCACATCGTGCCATGCCGCCGCATCGGGAGACGTGATCACTCCGATGGCGCGCGGAACAGCCGGCAGCAAACGCTTGCGCGACACTTCAAAAAGACCCTCGGCCTGGAGGCGCGCCTTGGTTCGCAGGAACTGTTCAAACAGAGCGCCTTGCCCGGCCCGCTGCATGGCCTCGACCACCAGCTGAAGATCACCCCGGGCTTCATACACTCCGATCCGCCCCGAAATCAGTACCTCTTCACCGTCGCGGGGCTCGAAGTCGAGCGCGCTGGAGGCTCGCCTGAACATGGCGCAGCGGATCTGTCCGGTATCGTCCTTCAGGGTGAAGTAGCAGTGACCGCTGCCGGCACGCGCAAATCCGCGGATTTCCCCGCGTACGGTCACCGGATTGAAGCGCGCCTGCAGCGCATCGCTGACGGCGCGGCACAGGGCGCTCACGCTCCAGGCAGGCCCTTCTGGGGGTGCAGTCGAAGATGAAAAATTCAAGATTGACGCGGCTTTCCCGCCGATTTCAGGTTCTGGGTTCGATGCATTCAGGCTTGTATTGTCAACAGCCCGCGCGATTGCGGCTCTGCGGGGCCATTTGAACTCGCGAGTCTGCATTAAGCACTGCAAGTCACTGTCATTAAACGAATTTTCAGCATGACCGGGGGGTTGATTGTGAAAAAGAACGAAAGAGTGAACACTTTTTAAATCAGGAAAAAGACTTTCTTCACAAAGTTATCCACAACTGGGGACCGGCCGATGCACAGTCGGGACACCCGAGGTGGACAGGTGCGTTTCGTCCATAATTCCGAATGTTTGTGAAGAGCTGTATCAGGAAGGATTCAAGTTGCTGTCCATTATCGTTGCAGCTGGCTGGCCGGTCTGGCCCTTGGTGTTTTGTTCGGTGTTGGCCGTCGCCTTGATCATCGAGCGTCTCGTGGCTCTGCGGTCTTGGAAGGTGCTGCCGCCACATGTGCTGGAAAAGGCGATCGAAATGACCCGCAACTCCCCGCCGACACCCGATACCCTGGGGCGGCTGGAGCGGGCGGGCGCCCTCGGGCCCATCCTCGCCAGCGGTCTGCACACCCTGCGGGACCATCCGGACGCCACTCACGACCAGGTCATGGCCAGCATGGAAATGGCCGGCCGCGTGCAAGCGCATCAGCTCGAGCGCTACCTGACGGCCCTGGCCACCATAGCCTCGGCAGCCCCCCTGATTGGCCTGTTAGGGACCGTGATTGGCATGATCGAAATCTTTGGCGCCCATCAGGCCGGTTCGACCACCCAGCCGGCCCAGCTCGCGCGGGGCATTTCGATTGCGCTGTACAACACTGCCTTCGGTCTGGTGATCGCGATTCCGGCCCTGATGTTCTGGCGCTATTTCCGCGCCACGGTGGACCGTTACGTGCTGGTGATGGAGATGGCCACCGAGCGTTTTGGCCGTCATCTCGACAAGATGCGCAATTGAAAGCCCGACCGTGCAATTTCGACGACGCAGCACCACAGCCGAGCCCGAGATCAACCTGATCGCATTCATCGACATCCTTTTGGTGTTGGTAATCTTTCTGATGCTGACCACGACCTGGTCTCGCATGACCGAACTCAACCTCACCCTGCCGGTGGCCGACGCCCAGCTCGAAAAGGAGCGGCCTCGGCAGATCATCTTGGCCATCGATGCCCAGGGGCAGTTTTCGGTCAACCGCGCTCCCGTCCAAGGACGTGCGGTCAACGATCTGATCGCTGCGCTGGCGCCGGTGGCGGGCCGTGATGTGTCACTGGTGATCAGCGCCGATGCCGCCACCGCGCATCAGTCGGTGGTGCATGCCATGGAAGCGGCCCGCAAGACCGGGTTGTCACAAATCACCTTTGCCACCCGGTCCCCGGGCAACGCGCCCTGACACCATGATCGCCGCCTGTCAAGCCTGGCTGTTGCGTGTCTGGCGACGGCGGGGCTTCTGGGCCATTCTGTTGTGGCCCATGTCCCGGGTGTATGCCAGGCTGCAGGTCCGGTCAGCACACTTGCATTCACAAAAGGCCGGCCGCGTCCCCGCCTGTGTGATCGTAGTGGGCAATGTGGTGGCCGGAGGAGCCGGCAAAACCCCGTTGACGATGGCACTGGTCCAGCACCTGGGCACACGCGCAATCAGGGCGGGGGTGGTTTCGCGGGGCCATGGCCGAAATGACACCCGGATCCTTGAGGTGACCGGTCACAGCCAACCGAACGAGGTGGGCGATGAACCGCTTCTGATTCACCGTCAAACTGGCGTTCCTGTCTGGGTGGGTCGGCAAAGACTGTCAGCGGCACAGGCACTCTTGAAGGCGCACCCGAACGTTCAGGTGATCATCAGCGACGACGGGCTGCAGCACCTGGCGCTCGAACGCGATCTGGAAATCTGCGTGATGGATGAACGAGGCATTGGCAATGGCTGGTTGCTGCCCGCAGGACCGCTGCGCGAGCCTTGGCCGCGGGCCGTCGATCTGCTGGTCCACCCGCCGGGTGCGCACTTTGAAAATGGCCACGTGATTGAGCGCAAGTTGGCCAGCTTTGCCATAGACGGACACGGCTGCAAGATACCCCTGGCCTCCTTGCAACACCTGCCCGTGGATGCACTTGCAGGTATCGCCCGTCCCGAGGCTTTTTTTGCCATGCTCACTGAAGCCGGCCTGCAATTGAGAGGCCGCCAGCCCTTTGCCGATCACGCGCCATTGGATGACTGGCAAGCGCCTGCTGACGGCACCCGGGTCTTGTGCACAGAAAAGGATGCCGTCAAGCTCTGGCCCCGATGGCCCGACGTCCTGGCTGTTCCCCTTCAGCTGGCCCTGCCCGCCTCTTTCTGGAGGGTCTTCGACCAGCGGGTGGACCACGCACTTGCGCGCCATAAAACCCTGTATTGAACGGGCCGGTCACCTCAGCGTGCAAGGGCTGCAGCAGTTCGGGCCGTTATCATCCGCGCATGGACCCCAAACTGCTTGAATTGCTGGTCTGCCCTGTCACCAAAGGGCCCTTGGACCTGGACCGCGCCCGCCAGGAACTGCTCTCGCGCAGCGCCCGACTGGCTTACCCCATTCGGGACGGCATCGCGATCCTGTTGGAAAACGAAGCACGTGCCCTGACGGACGAAGAAATCGAACAGCTGGCCCGGCACAGGGCTCCATTGCCGTGATGGTCGAGTCCGTCCCTTTCAGCGTGATCATCCCGGCGCGCATGGCCTCCAGCCGTCTTCCGGACAAGCCCCTGGCGGACATTTTGGGGCTGCCAATGGTGGTGCGGGTGGCCCAACGAGCGGCCCAAAGTGCAGCCCGCCAGGTGGTCGTGGCCACAGACGATGACCGGGTGCTGCAAGCTTGCCAGCAGCAAGGGGTGCGCGCCCTGATGACCCGCAAAGACCATCCCAGCGGCAGCGACCGGCTGGCCGAGGCCGCCGAACTGATGGGCCTGGAGGATGCCGAGCTGGTGGTCAATGTACAGGGCGACGAGCCCCTGATCGATCCATTGCTCATCAATGCAGTGGCCGCGCAGTTGAACCGTGTGCCCGAGGCGTCCATGAGCACTGCAGCCCATCCTGTGGGCAGCATGGAGGACTACCTCAATCCCAACGTGGTCAAGGTGGTCCTCAACGCACGATCACTGGCCCTGTATTTCAGCCGGGCACCCATCGCCTGGTGGCGAGACGGGCATGTGGGCCATGGCTTTCGGAGCCTGCCCTCGCCCGTGCCCTTGCGACATATTGGCCTGTATGCCTACCGGGCTGGTTTTTTGCGTCTGTTTCCCCGCTTACCTCCGGCGCCCCTCGAGACCCTGGAGTCCCTGGAGCAACTGCGCGCGCTCTGGCATGGGTACACGATCGCCGTACACACCACGGCGCGTGCGCCGGGGCCGGGGGTGGATACCCCCGAGGATCTCGAACGGGTGCGCCAGTTGCTCGCCATGTCAGGGGCCTGAAGGGGCTTGCGTGCTATCCTCCAATGCTTGAATGCGTCGCCGATGGATCCATCCATCACCTTCCTGACACTTCAGCGAGACCGATCCCATGAGACTGATCCTGTTGGGCGCACCTGGCGCCGGAAAAGGTACGCAAGCTGCCTTCATTTGCCAGAAATACGGCATTCCCCAGATCTCCACCGGCGACATGCTGCGTGCCGCCGTGAAGGCGGGGACGCCCTTGGGTCTGCAAGCCAAATCCGTCATGGAGTCGGGCGGCCTGGTCAGCGACGATCTGATCATCAACCTGGTCAAAGAACGCATTGCGCAGCCCGACTGTAACAACGGATTTCTGTTTGACGGTTTCCCCCGCACCATTCCACAGGCTGAGGCCATGAGGGCCGCTGGCGTCAAACTTGACTATGTGCTTGAAATCGATGTGCCTTTCGAAGCCATCATCGAGCGCATGAGCGGTCGCCGCTCGCATCCTGCCTCGGGCCGCACGTACCACATCAAGTTCAACCCGCCCAGGGCCGAGGGTCTGGACGATGTCACCGGCGAACCGCTGGTCCAGCGGGCCGATGACCAGGAGGACACTGTTCGCAAGCGTCTGGAGGTCTACAGCAATCAGACCCGACCCCTGGTGGACTACTATGCCGGCTGGGCCCGCTCGGAACCCGCTAACGCTCCACGGTACCGGGCCATCAGCGGCATCGGCAACGTGGAGGACATCACTGCACGTGCATTGCAGGCGCTGGCCACATGAACGGTCTCGTACAGCGCTGACAGAGGGCCCCGCAGGGCCCTGTTTTCTTTCAGGCCTGCCCCAAAAGATCGAGCAACAAGCTGATCCTCGCCTTGCAAGCGTTCAAACCAGGCGGTGCCATGGGCAAGGCCTGCGAACCTTCGACCATCTGACCTTCGGCGCAGCGCGAGGTCAGGCGTACTGAGACTCCTTTGGATCGGGCATCGGCCAGGGCTGACAACAGCGCATGGTGAACCGAGCCGTTGCCCGTACCCGCCACCACCAGTCCTTGCACACCGGCAGCCACCAGGGCCCGAACAGCGTCTTGACGGGCGCCGGCATGACTGCCCAGCACCTCCACCCACGGCCATTGATCCGCCGGCACCGCCAGTGCCCGATGCGCATGGACATGGGCATCGAGGTGCAGGCCTTGGCCAGACCAGCGCACCCGACCTTGCTCCACCCAGCCCAGAGGACCGGCATCTCCCGAGCTGAAGGCATCCATCCGGTAGGGGTGCACTTTCTGAACAGCCTTTGCGCTGTGAATCCGGCCGGCACACACCACCAGCACCCCATTTGCCGATGCATCGCGCACCACGGCCAATGCGTCCATCAGGTTTTGCGGGCCATCGGGCATCAATGCGGTGGCCGGTCGCATGGCACACGTCAGTACCACCGGCTTGTTACTGCCCATCACTTGTTGCAGGAACCAGGCGGTCTCCTCGAGAGTGTCGGTTCCATGGGTGATCACGATACCGCCCACCGCGGGCTGGGCAAGATGGTGAATGCAACGCTGGGCCAGTGTTTGCCAGACCTGATGGTCCATGTCCTTGCTGTCGAGCTGGGCCACCTGCTCACATTGCAGTGCATCCTCCGGCAGGGACTCTTGCCAACCCGGCAAAGCCGCGAGCAAACGGTCTACCCCCAGTTGTCCCGAGCGATAACCCGTGTGGTCATGGGCGCTGTCAGCCGTCCCGGCAATCGTCCCACCTGTCCCCAAAATCACCCATTTTTTTGAAATTTCTGGATTCAACGCTTGCATCCGCCATAAAACTGGTTAAAAATACAGGTACTGGATGAAATTACAGACATCATCCGCCCTTCCACAAGGAGTTCGCCATGTCCGACCACCCCAAGCTCACTGCCCGGCAGCAAGAAATTCTGGACCTGATTCGCAACACCATGGCCCGTACAGGGGCTCCGCCCACACGCGCGGAAATCGCCACAGCCCTGGGTTTTCGTTCCGCCAATGCGGCCGAAGAACACCTACAGGCCCTCGCACGCAAGGGCGCCATCGAGCTGGTTTCGGGAACCTCCCGCGGCATCCGTCTCAAATCCGCACCGCGCACCGGCCCGCGCAGCACTGATTTGCTGAGCCTGACGCTGCCGGGTCTGGCGCAATTGTCCCTGCCCCTGATCGGTCGGGTGGCCGCGGGATCCCCGATTCTCGCCCAGGAACATGTCGACCAGACCTTTCATGTCGAAAGTCACCTGTTTTCCGAGCGCCCGGACTACCTGTTGCGTGTTCGCGGCATGTCCATGCGTGATGCAGGCATCATGGACGGTGACCTGCTGGCCGTCAAAGCCACACGCGACGTGCGCAGCGGCCAGATCGTGGTTGCCCGGTTAGGCGATGAGGTCACGGTCAAGCGCCTGCGCCGCAGCGAGGGTCAGATCGAATTGCTGCCGGAGAATCCCGATTACCCGATCATCCATGTCGACCCTGAAGAGCCTTTTGAAATCGAAGGGCTGGCGGTCGGTCTGATCCGAAACACTTTGCTCATGTAGTCCTGCACCGGCGTCGCCAGGTGGCGGGCGTCATGCCAGTCCGAGAAGACGGCATGGCCCTGGCGAGACCGGTCCTCCTCCCGAATCCTGCCTGTGTCCAACCTGGATTCTGAAAGGTTTTACATGGGAATCGCCCTGCATTCATTCACCGGTCTGTTCAACCGTTTTCTCCAAAGCCCCGCCCTGGCTTCGGTTCAAGTCAGCAATGGACCAGCGGTGGCCAAGCGTGACACAGAAAGCAGCAGGCTCCACCGCAGTTTTCACTGTATGCCTGCGGCACGTCAGGGCCATTTTCCGGTCCGACGGGAGGCCCACAACCCGCCCATGCAACGGCCACTTCGCGTTTTGCAAATCACCGACCCTGTCAACCCGCGGGGGGTGATGGGAAGGCTGGTGATCTCCGGCCGAATGGCCGATGTCTGCGCCGAACTTGAGCGTCTGTCCCAACGGGAGGCCGTGGTACCGCCGCTTTGACCTGGTGCCAGCCCCGGAGAGTTTGCGCTGACAAGGCACAATGTCGGGATGAACATTGTCATCCTCGATGATTATCAGGACGCTGTCCGGAAACTCGAATGCGCCTCCAAACTTGATGCCTACAGCGCCAAGGTTTACACCAACACCGTCAAGGGGATTGGGCAACTTTCGGTTCGACTCAAAGACGCCGATGTCGTCGTGCTGATCCGCGAACGGACTGCCTTGCCCAAGGGGCTGCTTGAAAAATTGCCCCGACTCAAACTGATTGCCCAAACCGGCAAGGTGGGCAGCCACATTGATCTGGCGGCGTGTACTGCCCTGGGTGTGGCCGTGGCCGAGGGGGTGGGCTCGCCCTATGCGCCGGCAGAATTGACTTGGGCTCTGATCATGGCCGCCAGTCGCCGTTTGCCACAGTACATCGGCAACCTCAAGCATGGAGCCTGGCAACAGTCAGGACTGAAGGCGTCATCAATGCCGACCAATTTTTGCTTGGGCAATGTGCTACGGGGTCGCACTCTGGGCATTTGGGGTTACGGCAGGATCGGTCAACTGGTGGCCGGCTATGGTCGCGCTTTCGGCATGCAGGTGCAGATTTGGGGAAGTGACGAGTCCCGGGTCAAAGCCGTCCGTGATGGCTATCACGCTGCCGCCAGCCGGGAGTCTTTCTTTGCCAGCGCCGATGTACTCAGCCTGCATCTCCGACTGTCCGAGGCCACCCGCAGCATTGTCACATTGAACGATCTGCTGCTGATGAAACCCACATCGTTGTTCGTCAACACCTCCCGGGCCGAGTTGCTGGCGCAGGATGCGCTGATCACCGCCCTCAACCGTTCGCGACCCGGCATGGCCGCCGTTGATGTGTTCGAGTCCGAGCCCATTTTGCAGGGTCAGGCATTGCTGCGCCTGGAGAACTGCGTCTGCACGCCCCACATCGGTTATGTGGAAAAGGACAGCTATGAGCTGTACTTTGGCGCCGCATTCGACAATGTGATCAATTTCATCCGGGGCACTCCGACCAACATCATCAATCCTGGCGCCCTGCAGGTACGCCGGTAGCCGGCTCCCGTCCCCGAATGGGGGCGTCCCGGTTGCTTGCCGGCCCCATAATCAACGCTCGCAGCAACATCTTTTTTCTTGACCCGTCATGAATCCCGTTTTTTCCAGAGTGGCCATCATCGGCGCCGGCGCCATGGGTCGTGGCATTGCCCAAATTGCGGCCCAGGCCGGCAGCGAGGTCCATCTTTTTGACACCCAAAGTGGCGCCAGTTCCAAAGCCCGTGAGGCCATTGGACAGACCTGGGACAAGCTGGCCGAAAAGGGCAAGCTCACCGCCGAATCCGTGAACCTTTTCAAGGCCCGTTTGCACGATGCCAATCGACTGATGGATCTGGCGGACTGCGAACTGGTGGTCGAAGCCATTGTTGAAAAAATCGATATCAAGAAGTCGGTTTTTGCCGATCTGGAAAAGACCGTCGCGCACGATGCCGTGTTGGTGACCAACACCTCCTCGCTTTCAGTGACGGCCATTGCCGCCGGCATGCAGCACCCGGGCCGCTTTGCCGGCTACCACTTCTTCAACCCCGTGCCGCTGATGAAAGTGGTGGAGGTGATCGCCGGACTCAGAACCGATGCTGCCGTCTGCCATCGGCTGTCGGACTATGCACGCCAGATGGGCCACACCCCGGTGCAGGCCGGAGACACACCCGGCTTCATCGTCAATCACGCCGGCCGCGGCTACAGCACCGAGGCCCTGCGCATCGTCAGCGAGGGGATCGCCGATTTCGCGACCATCGACCGCATCCTGCGCGACCAGGTGGGCTTCCGGCTGGGCCCCTTCGAACTGTTTGACCTGACGGCGCTGGACGTCTCGCACCACGTCATCGAATCCATTTACCGTCAGTACTATGACGAGCCGCGCTACCGCCCCAACGTCATCACTGCCCAGCGCCTGGCCGGCGGAGTGGTCGGTAAAAAGGTCGGCGAGGGCTTTTACAAATACATCGATGGCGTGCAGCAAGTGCCCGCAGAAGCGCCCGTTCCGGTGGTGTCGAATCTGCCCCCCGTATGGGTATCGCCTCGCGCTGCGCGGCGTGCCGAACTGCTTCAGTTGCTCAAGGATCTGGGTGCCAGAATAGAGACCGGCCAGTCCCCCTCACCCGATGCGCTGACGATTGTCGCCCCTCTGGGTTTTGACGTCACCACTGTGGCTGTGGTGGATCGCCACGACCCGGCGCGCACCATCGGCATTGACATGCTGGTGCCAGACAGCGCCACCCGGCGTCGGGTGCTCGCGACCAACCCCGCCACCCGCACCGACATGCGCGACGCTGCCCACGCCCTGTTTGCCCGTGATGGCAAGCCGGTGTCGGTCATCCGCGACAGCGGTGGTTTTGTCACGCAGCGTGTGGTGGCGACCATCGTCAACATCGCCAGCGACATGTGCCAACAGCAGGTATGCACACCAGAAGATCTGGAAACTGCAGTCACCTTGGGCCTGGCCTACCCCATGGGGCCGTTGGCCATGGGCAACCGTTTCGGGCCGGACAGTATTCTGGAAGTGCTCTTCAACATGCAGACGGTGTACGGAGACCCTCGTTACCGCCCCAGCCCCTGGTTGAGACGTCGCGGTGCGATCGGTTTGTCCCTGCTGCACACCGAAAACCAATGATCTTCGCAAAAGCCCTTGGGCGCTGCCTGATCTGACCAAGGAAATCCGATGACTGCCCAACTGCTCAGCCACACCGAAGGCCGCACACTGGTCCTGACGGTCAGCAACCCACAATGGCGCAATGCCCTGGGGCCCGAGATCTACGCCGCCGGCGTGGAGGCTCTCAATGTCGCAGAAAGCAGTCGGGATGTGCGATGCGTGGTGATCACCGGAGATCAGGGAGTATTCAGTGCCGGGGGTAACCTTCAGCGCCTGCTAGCCAACCGTCAGCAAGCCCCCGAGGTGCAGTCGCGCAGCATCGAAGGCTTGCACCACTGGATCGAGGCCATCCGGACCTTCCCGAAGCCTGTCATCGCAGCTGTCGAGGGCGCTGCTGCGGGCGCTGGTTTTTCCCTCGCCCTGGCATGTGATCTGATCGTGGCCGCACGCAACAGTATTTTCGTGATGGCCTACAGTTCCATCGCCTTGTCTCCCGATGGCGGTGGCAGCTGGTCACTGACCCACGCCCTGCCCCGTCAGCTCACCACCGAGTTGCTCATGGGCGGCGAGCGCATGGGCGCCGATCGCCTGCATCAACTGGGCGTGGTCAACCGTTTGTGTGATCCCGGCCAGGCCCTGCCCATGGCCTTGGACTGGTCGGCTCAACTGGGAGAGCGCGCACCCAACGCCTTGGCCAGCGTCAAAGAACTGGTCAATGAAGCCTCTCACCATTCGCTCAGCGCCCATCTGGATCTGGAGCGCGCGCATTTCGTCCGCAATCTGCACCATCCCCACGCCGCAGTGGGCATTCAGGCTTTCCTGAACAAGCAAAGACCTGTGTACGATTGAGCCTTGGGGTCCCACAGGCGACAAAAGCATCAGGACCAGTCACTCATAAGACAGATCATGGATGAACCGATTCTGACAATGGAAGAACGAGAGGCCATCAACAACGGTCGATGGTTTTCCTCGCTCTCTCCCTCATTACGTCACGACATTCTTCGATGCGCTTACGTCAAACGCTACCGAGACGGCGACATGATTGCCGCGCGCGGAGACCCGCCCGAGGTCTGGATCGCCTGTGCCAAAGGTGCGGTCCGCGTGAGCTCGACATCCGTTTCGGGCAAACAGATTACCTTGACCTATGTCGAGCCGGGCATATGGTTTGGCGACGTGGCCATTTTCGACGGCGACCGGCGTACGCACGACTGCTATGCCCACGGCGAGACCACCATCCTCAATGTCGCCAAGGCCGATTTCAAGAAAATACTGTCCCAGCATGTGGAGTTCTACGAGGCCATGTTGCGGCTGCATGCGCGCCGCATCCGGCAGCTCTATGGTCTGGTGGAAGACCTCAACACATTGCCCCTGCGTGCCCGGCTGGCCAAGCAACTCAACCACCTGGTGCGCAGTTATGGCACCCCCAGCCTGTCAGACGCCAAAGCCATCCGCATCAGTTTGCAGCTGGCACAGGAGGAGCTGGCCCAGTTGCTGGGCGCATCCCGACAAAGGGTCAACCAGGAACTCAAGCAGATGGAGCGCGAGCACATCATCCGCATCGAGCCGGGCGGACTGGTGGTGCTCGATCGCGAAGGTCTGATCCAGATCGTCAACGCCGATCACTGAGTCGACCAGCCCATGGGACCGGCGAGGCCGGGAGTCTGCATGGCTGACTTTGAACACTTCGAGGGCACCCGCCCGGTCTCCGGTTCCCATGCCTTTGACATCGAGGCCCTGCAATCCTGGCTGGACAGGCATTTGCCCGGCTTCAAGGGCCCCCTGACTGTCCAGATGTTCAAGGGCGGACAGTCCAACCCGACCTACAAGCTCATCACCCCCGGACAGTCGTATGTGATGCGCGCCAAACCCGGTCCGGTGGCCAAACTGCTGCCCTCGGCACACGCGATCGAGCGCGAATTCGCGGTCATGCGCGCCCTGGGAGATACCGAGGTGCCGGTGGCTCGCATGCATGTGCTGTGCGAGGATGAATCGGTGATTGGCCGCGCCTTCTATGTCATGGAGTTCGTGCAGGGTCGCGTGCTCTGGGATCAGTCACTGCCCGGTCTGGACCGGCAAGCGCGCGGCGCCATCTATGACGAGATGAACCGGGTCATGGCCGCCCTGCACAAGGTCGATTTCACCAGGCAGGGTCTTGCGGCCTACGGCAAGCCCGGCAACTACATCGAGCGCCAGGTGTCCCGCTGGAGCAAGCAGTATGTGGCTTCCATCACCCAGCCCATTGCCGAGATGGACCACCTGATGCACTGGTTGCCTCTCCACATTCCCGACAGCGCACGCGATGAAAGCCTGGTGAGCGTTGTTCATGGCGATTACCGGCTCGACAACCTGATCTTTCATCCATCCGAGCCGCGTATCCTGGCCGTCCTGGACTGGGAGCTCTCCACCCTGGGCCATCCGCTGGCCGACTTCAGCTACCACTGCATGGCCTGGCACATCCGTCCTGGCACCTTCAGAGGCATTGGCGGTCTGGATCTGGAGAGCCTGGGCATCCCGCTCGAGCAAGATTACATCCGGCGCTATTGCGATCGCACCGGGTTTGCGACCCCCCAGTCGCTGGCGCGGGACTGGAACTTCTACATGGCCTACAACCTGTTCCGCATTGCCGCCATCCTGCAAGGCATTGCCAAGCGGGTGGAGGATGGCACAGCCTCCAGCGAGCAGGCCCGCACCTCCGGTGCTGGCGCCCGCCCCATGGCCGAACTGGCCTGGCATTTCGCCCAGAAACATTGACCCACATCCAGCGACAGGAGACCCGACCATGGATTTCGATTACAGCCCCAAAGTCAAGGACCTCCAGGCCCGCCTGCTGGCCTTCATGGATGCGCACATCTACCCCAATGAACAGCGGTTTTTCGACGAAATTGCCGACAACCGTGCCAGCGGCAATGCCTGGATTCCCACTCGCATTGTCGAGGAACTCAAACCGCTGGCCCGCAAGGCCGGGCTGTGGAATCTGTTCCTGCCCAAGTCACGGCGTGCACCCGAAGGTCTTTCCAACCTGGAGTACGCACCCTTGTGCGAAATCATGGGACGCGTGCCCTGGGCCCCGGAAGTCTTCAACTGCTCTGCGCCTGACACCGGCAACATGGAAACGCTCGAGCGCTATGCCAGCGAATCCCTCAAGGACCAATGGCTCGAACCCCTGCTCAAAGGAGACATCCGGTCGGCCTTTCTCATGACCGAGCCGGCGGTGGCATCCTCGGACGCCACCAACATCGAATGCTCCATTCGGCGCGAGGGCGACGAATATGTGCTCAACGGACGCAAATGGTGGTCTTCTGGTGCTGGCGATCCACGCTGCGCGGTGTACATCGTCATGGGCAAGACCGATCCCGACGCCCCGCGCCATTCTCAACAATCCATGATCGTGGTGCCAGCCAGCACACCCGGCATCCGGGTGCTCCGGGCTTTGAGTGTGTTTGGCTACGACGATGCACCGCACGGACACATGGAAGTCCTGCTCGAAAATGTACGCGTCCCTGCGGGCAACTTGCTGCTGGGTGAAGGCCGCGGCTTCGAAATTGCCCAGGGTCGCCTCGGGCCTGGACGGATTCACCACTGCATGCGGTCCATCGGTGCCGCCGAGCGCGCCCTGGAGCTGATGTGCAAACGCCTGAACAGCCGCGTGGCCTTTGGCCGCGAAGTGGCCCGCCAGAGTGTCTGGCAGGAACGGGTGGCCGAGGCCAGGTGCATGATCGAGCAGGCCCGTCTGCTGACCCTGAAGGCCGCCTACATGATGGACACGGTGGGCAACAAGGTCGCCAAGGCGGAAATTGCCATGATCAAGATCGTGGCCCCCAACATGGCCTGCCAGATCATCGACTGGGCGATCCAGGCGCATGGCGGTGGCGGCGTGTCACAGGATTTTCCGCTGGCCTACGCCTATGCTCACCAGCGCACGCTGCGCCTGGCCGATGGACCGGATGAAGTCCACCGCAACTCGCTCGCCAAACTCGAATATGCGCGGCATATGACCGTTCCGGGCGAGGTTGAAATGCCGGTCACCCGCGGGAGTTAAGCCTTGAAGGACGGGATCGCAGCGGCTTGGGATCGGGAATCATGCCGTTGCCCGTCCGGACCCTGGTGTTTCAAGGCTACAATGGACACTGTCGGAGCGTAGCGCAGTCTGGTAGCGCATCTGCTTTGGGAGCAGAGGGTCGCGAGTTCGAATCCCGCCGCTCCGACCATTACCCAACAACAAAGGCCCTCAGAGGGCCTTTGTTCCATAAGAGATCTGCCCGTAGCTCAGATGGATAGAGCAACGGCCTTCTAAGCCGTGGGTCGGGGGTTCGATTCCCTCCGGGCAGGCCAACCTCAGTTGGCGTAGGCTTTGTCCGCCCGGCCCGTCGTACCCAACAGCGCAGGAAGGTTTTGCCAGGCTTCGGAAATGTCTTTCATCAAGGAAGTGATTTCTGCCAGCGCTTCCAGATCGTTATGGGCATTGACATGAAAAAGCCTGCGGGTCACGTAACTGTAGAGATCGTTGAGGTTGCGAGCCAGTTCGCCACCTTGGTCGAAATCCAACGCCCCCTGCAGACCCACCACAATCCTGGCAGCGCGTGAGATAGCTTTCGACTTTTCATCGATAACGCCGTTCATCATGTGGCCCTTGGCCATGGCCAAGCTTTCCAGCAAGCCGTCAAACAACATCTGGATGAGCTGCACGTTGTCAGCCGATGCCACCCCCGTGACGCGTTGAACGGTTCCATAACTCTCTACAGCACGTGTATTGGCTCGCATGACCCGGTACTCCTGAAATAGTCTCTGCCAAGGGTATCGGCGCCGCCAGGAATAACTTGAATCCGAAGGGATCAAGACGGGGGAGCATTTCCAGAGGCGCCGTTGCTCGGATCTCCGGCAGTGGTCGCGGGTGTATCCGGCATCAACCAGCCTGACAAGGGTGGGCGGGCTTGAATTTGCACCTTGTCGTAGAGGATCTGACCGGCTTCGTCCATGGCCTGCCGAATCGGCCCCCAGTTGGTGACAGGTGTCTGGGCGGCCTGCAGACCACATTGGTAAAGAGCGTTCACCTGGGGCTGCGGCAACCAAGACTCCACCGGTCCCCGAGCCGTGGACACAACTCGGGTATTTAATGGGGCGCCGTTCATTCCACGACTGCCGTCACGCAAGCCCTCCTGATAGAGCCCTTCAATGTGCCGATGCAAAACCAGGTCATAGCGCTCTTTGAGCTCTGCAAGCGTCTGGGCGTCAAGACCTGCCGGTGGCTTGCCCGTCATGGCTTCCCACAAAGCGCGGCCCGAAAGTCCCCCCCAGGGGTCTGCAGGAACGGCGGGCGCAAGGCTTTGAGCCACCCTTCGGGTTTCACGCTCGATCGTGTTCACCCGGTCCACCAGGTACAAAATGAGCACCAGGAGGATCAGCAACCCCAAAGCAATAAAAGCTCCGATCAGGGCATCCATGCGCAGTCCATTCCACCCAAACGGATCAATCGGCTCAAAGGTCAATCTGCAGTTGGACCCGCAGTTTTTTGACCACAGAGGACAAGATCTGACTGATCCGCGACTCACTGACGCCGAGAACCTCACCAATTTCCTTGAGGTTCAGCTCCTCGACGTAGTACAGAGACATGACCATCTTTTCACGCTCGGGCAGGTGGTCAATCGCATCAACCACTGACTGCATGAACTGGGTTTCTTCGACGATGACCTCTGGCTGCATGCCGGCATCTGCAGGCATGCTCATGACCTCTTCACTGACCACCTCCATAGAGTAGGTTTCAAAGCGCTTGGCTTGACCCCTTTCTTTGTGAAACTCCAGGATGTCCTTGCCCATGAATTCGGCCATTTCGGTCTGGGTAGGGGCTCTGCCCAATTCAGCGCTCAGTGTGTGGATAGCCTCGTTTTCGCTCTTGTTAAAGGCTACTGCAGAACGGGGAAGAAACGATTGTCTGCGTACCTCGTCCAGAATAGCACCACGGACACGACTGTGCGCGAAATGCTCAAACTCAAAACCTTTGGTCGGATCAAAAGACTGCGCTGCCTCGATCAGACCCACCATTCCGACCTGGATCAACTCATCAAGTTCCATGAACGGGGGCAATCGCGCCTTGAGGTGAACGGCCACGCGCTTGACCATGGCCATGTGCGACATGATCAGGTCCTCGCGCTGATTGTGGACTTCCTGGTACATCGACACACTGGGCGGCATCTCTATCACCTCAGGTCAAGCGGAGCATGCGCTCCATAAAGAACTGTTGCCTTCCGGAGGCCTGCGTGACCGGTGGCAGCTGCATGATGGCATCAGCCAGGAGTCTGAAGTCGCGGGCCGCCGCGCTGCCCGGCGCAAATTCAAGTACCGATTGGTATTTGCGCAAGGCTTGCAGCACCAGTTCATCGGCCTCGATCGAATGCAAATGGTGCACTGAAACTCCGAGGAAGCGGTTGCAAACATCGTTCATGCGCCGGTAGAGATGTCGCCCCTCCTGTTGACCAGAGACCATGTTGGGTACAAGGTAGATCTCGTCAAGGTCTTCTTCAGTGGCCATCACCTTGATCAGACCGTAAGCATCGGCAATCGAGGAAGGCTGATCACAGACCACGACAAACCGCCGCTGACAGGCGGCCATGAATTCGACAACCGCCGGGGCAATACCGGCGGCGACGTCCACCACCAGGTAGTCGACAGAGTCCTGCAGCGTGTCAAAAGCCTGGATCACGCCAGCAATCTGGGAGGTATCCAGTGAGGCCATGTCACGCACCCCTGAGGCACCGGGAACCAACCGTACACCGCTGGAAGCCTGAACAATGATGTCCTGCAGACGCTGTTCACCACGCAACACGTGGCTGATATTCAGCGGTGCGTGCACGCCCAGTGCAATCTGGGCATTGGCCAAGCCCAGGTCGGCATCGAGCAACATGACCTTGTTGCCGCGCATCGCCAGCGACACCGCCAGGTTGATCGACACAGTGGTCTTGCCGGCACCGCCCTTTCCGCTGGCGATACCGATGACCTGGGTCGGGTAGGATTTATCCATTCAGGGCCTTGAGTGAGGGCCGGTCCCGTGAGCGGGCAGGCTTTGTCACCGATTTTACGGCTACCGGTGGCTTGGCGCGTGCAGGGCGGGTCTTCGCAGGTTGCACATCTGGGATTTGAAGCGGGGCCAGCGCCAACTCCACCAGCTCAACAGCATCGAACAGTGCCATCGGTTGGGTCGGCTGGTTCGAGGCACAGACACCCGCCACCGGTAATTGACTTTCACACAGGCCTTTGATGAGAGGCCAGGGATGCGAGGCCTCATCCATCTTGGTCAACAACAGCGACGCCCACTGGACATCCCGAGCGCCAAGGACCTTGTGCACATTGGCCCAAGCTGCATCGACGGGGAGCACCGCATGAATTCGCAGATTCTGCCCCTGCAGGCGCAGAGCCTGCGCCATGAAGTCATTGCCCTGGGTATCAATCCAGACCGTTGTACGGTCCGAAAGATCTTGTAGCAGTACTTCCAAAGAAGTCTCGTCGGTGGCCCGGTAGCAATCGACTCCGGCCTGGGCCGCCAGCACTTGCAACTGGCTCCACGCGCCTGACTTGATGTCGCTGAAGCTGATAATGGCTTGCCGGTGTCCCGGATTCTGGCGTGCCAAAGTCATGGCCAAACGCCCCACCAGCAAGGTTTTACCCCCCCCCGAAGGGCCGCACAAGACATGCACGCCCTCTACCGGGTTGTCCACCAAGGGCCGTTTCAGGGAACCCATGAGCAAGTCTGCAATTGTCTGACGCGCTTCATGGGCCGTATCGCATTCAGTCAGGCTGTCCATGAACAGGGTGCGCAAAGCTGCCGGAACACCCAGATCCATCAACTGCGCCAACACAGACTCCACCTCCGGCGACAACCCCAATCCGCTTTGGGAAAGCATCAGTTTCCGAGAGAGCATGAACTCCTGACGCAGCGCTGCCATCTCTTGGCGCAGCAATTCAACAGTCTCCTGGCTGCGATGCAGATCGTGCTGATCGTCGATCGATTCCACCTGACGGGAGGCCCAATGGCTGACCAGATCAGGGACGTCCTCCCGGGCTCGACGACTGACGCGAGTCTTGCCGACTGATTCGTTATCGGGGATGGCCGGCGCAGGAGTTGACTTTGCGGGGACAGATGATGCATCCGATGGGATCTTGACCTGCGCACGACGAGCCAGTGCAGACAGGGCGTCGGTTGGAGCATTGGAGGGGTCCGCACTGGCAGTGGGCGATTTCGGTACCATGGCCACTTCGAGGGCACGGGCGAAACTGCCCGGGCTGCCCGCAGGATGAATCACTGCTGCGCCCTCTGTCGGCGGTAGCGGCCGCATCGATTCTGGCTGGGAAGAGTCCACTGTGTTGTGGCTGGGCTCAACATCAACGGCAACAATCAGCTCGGTCTGACCTTCAACCTTCTGCATGGAAATGATGAGGACATCGGGACCATACAGCTGAATCGCCTTTTCGTTGGCAGAGCGGGTATCACGGGCAATGATGCGTTTAAGTTCCATGATTCATCAATTCCTGACAGGGGTGGAGTTGTTGTTGCGGGGGTCGGCCTGTACCGTGCTGATCACCTTGACCGCCTGGTCGTCAGGGATTTCGCTGTAAGACAGCACCGTCAGGTCACTGACCCGGTAGCGAACCGAACGTGACATCCAGGCGCGAATGGCCGGCGAAACCACCAGCACCGCGGGCAGACCCTGCTCTTCCATGCTTCTGGCGCTCTCGCGCAGAGCCGAAAACAGACTCTCAGCCAGCCCGGGCTCCAGCACCATCGACTGGCTGTTGGCATTTTGTTGAAGCACGTTGTGCAGCAACTGCTCCAACTGAGGATCGAGCGTGAGTACGGACAAAGTGTCTTTGTTCTCCAGCAGACCTTGAAGGATCATCCTCCCGAGCTTGGGGCGAATGAGCGTATTGAGCTGTTCGGGGTCCTGGGTCCGGGCAGACGCTTCCGTCAAGGCCTCAACCACTGTTCGCATGTCACGAATCGGCACCGATTCATTCAAGAGGTTCTGCAGGGTGCGTGTCACAACACCCAGTGACAATTTACCGGGCACCAATTCCTCAACCAGCTTGGGTGAGCGCTGCGCGAGCTTGTCAAGCAGTTTCTGCGTTTCATCATGGCTAAGGAGCTCGGAGGCACTCTCTCGCAGCACCTTGTTGAGGTGTGTGGCAATTGCCGTGCTCGGATCGACCACGGTATAGCCCAGGGCACGGGCCTGGTCGCGTTGCGAAGGCTCGATCCAGACTGCCTCCAGACCGAAGGCGGGCTCCCGGGTGGTCTGACCTTCCAGACGGCCGTAGACTTTTCCCGGATTGATGGCCAGCTCACGACCAACCTTGACCTCACCACGCCCACGCACCACGCCGTTGAGGACAATGTGGTACACGTCTGGATCGAGGTTGAGGGCATCGCGGATGCGTACCGGCTGCACCAGAAATCCCAGCTCAGCCGAGAGTTTTTTGCGAACGCCCTTGACCCGGGTCATCAATTGACCGCCGGTTTCAGGATTGACCAAGGGGATCAACCCATAGCCAATCTCCAGACCGATCAGATCCACTTGCTCAACATCGTCCCAATCAAGCTCCTTGGGCGGGGCCAAGGCTGCGGACGACTCATCCACCAGTGGTCCACGAGCCTCTGTCTGTCGCTTCAGAACCATCAAGCCCAGGCCGGCTGTGGCCGCTGCCAAAGTCAGGAATACAAGATGAGGCATGCCAGGGACTAGGCCCAGCAAAGCCAGGATGCCCGCCGAAATGAACAGGGCCGGAACATTGGCCAGCTGGGTACCTGCCTGCTCCGACATGGTCTCGGAGGTGGTCACACGGGTCACAATGATGGCCGTAGCCAAAGACAAGAACAGCGAGGGGATCTGGGCCACCAGACCATCTCCGATGGTCAGCAAGGCGTATGTCCGTCCGGCTTCTGCAAATGCCATGTTGTGCTGGCCAATGCCAATCGCCAGACCGCCAACAATGTTGATCAGCAAAATCAGCAGGCCCGCGATCGCATCACCGCTGACAAATTTCGAGGCACCATCCATGGAACCGAAAAAGTCGGATTCCTGGGCCAGCTCCTCGCGTCGTTTTTTGGCCGTCTCCTGGTCAATCACACCAGCATTGAGATCGGCATCGATCGACATCTGTTTGCCGGGCATTGCGTCCAAGGTGAATCGGGCATTGACCTCGGAGACGCGTCCAGCGCCCTTGGTGACCACAATGAAGTTGATGATCATCAGGATCACGAAAATGATGAAGCCCACCAGGTAATTGCCGGCAATCACAAACTCGCCAAAGGCGGCAATCACTTTACCCGCGGCCTCGTGACCCTCGTGGCCACTGACCAAGATCACACGGGTCGAGGCCACATTCAGGGCCAGCCGCAACATGGTGGCAAACAGGAGCACCGAAGGGAACGAAGAAAACTCCAAAGGCTTGCGAGTCCCGATGGCCACCATGATCACGATCAACCCGATGATGATGTTGAAGGTGAAGAGAATGTCCAACAACAGCGGGGGCATGGGCACCACCAGCATGGCCATGATCATCAGCACCAGCGCAGGCACGCCCAGACCTTTGTAGTCGAATCGGGACATGTTCTGTCGAAGGCTTGACAAGCTCAGGGCGCTCATGGTGCTTGGAAGATTCTGGTCAGCTGATGAAAGGTAACGGCGTCTTTAAGCAATCGCCATGCCATCGCGGTCGACACCCTGTTTCGAACTTGGGCGGGCGGGGCGCCAAAGATGGCCCATGAATTGCTCAATCCAAGATATTCCCGGAACTGCGGCAAATCCTTTCCGCTGCTCGACCGGTACACCAACCTTGTTGTTGTTCCCCAAATCATGTCCATGCAATCCGTTGAAATCCCGTCAGGTATTGCTCCTCAATCAGAAGCAAGTACTTTGGAATTCAAATTCAAGTCGCCCGGCACTGTCGCCCCTGGAGCATTTGGGGATGTGCTGGCAGCCCAGATGGTTTCGGATTCTTCCCAGAATCTACCGACGGTTTGGCCTGCAGTCGGCCAAAACACGTTCGACGGGCAAAGTGTTGCCGAAAGCGTTACAGAAAATGCCATGATTCCAGAGTCTCCCCTCGCCCTGTCAGAACCACTCTGGATCGCCCATGCGGCTCAGCCCCCCGCCTGGATGCCCGCTCATCAGAAATTGACCGCCGTCCCCCTGGGCCCGCATCTGCAGGCCATCACCACGGACACCCACGGTATGGATGAGGACAGCCTTCGAGCATTTGCACGCGATCAGGGTTTGGATGAGCAGGTCATGGGTTGGCTGCTGAGAGAATCCAGGCCCTTGAAAAACGAAGCTCAGGACTGGACAGACCCTGCCTCAATCACCGCTCCAGTGGGTCTGATCCCAAAGAATGGGGATGTCTCCATCAGCGCGAACATGATTGCTGACCCCTTATTGCCCTTGCCTGTGTCGGCACCCAGCAGCATTGAGACAGTGGTGCCCCTAGAGAAACTGATCAATCCACAGTCCTTGGCATCCCCATTGCTGTCCAGCAGACCATTGACCCAGTCGCCGGAATTCACGCACCCGGGAAGCAGCTGGTTGGGCATGGAACGCCCGCTGGCGATCACTCCGGGCATCGAAGGAGGCTCGTTGACCCTGGACAAGAGCCCCGACCCCTGGTTGTCAGCACATCAAGCCCTGCCAGAAGCCCGTGTCGGGTTGCAGTCGCTCAATGCGGCCCCTCAAGCCACTAGCGCATCCCTGGCAGCAGCCGTCTGGACGGCACACCAATCCATGCCAGGCTTGGCCACGCCACCAGACGCGGCCAGCGACCCTTCAGTCACGCAAGAAGCGGCGCAGGTGGGACTTCATTGGCGCCTGGCCTCTGCGGCCAGCGTACGGACCCGTGATCCTTTGGTGACGGTGGCTACACCCCCCCCGCCCCCGGAGGTCGCAGAGCGAGTCTGGGAGATTGAGATCGATCTGCAGCCTGTATTGCAAGCATCCACAGCGGGCTTGGCCCGCGCCGAGTTGATGGTTCAACGGTCTGCGACCTTGCCTTTATGGGACAAGCCAATCAGTCCGGTCACTACAGTTGACGCTGAACGTCTGGAGGCATCGGGCGCAATTGAAACCTCGCCCATCACATCTGTATCAGACCACCGAGGTCAGCGCTCGGGAGACTCCGCCAGCCACGCGGTGGCTGCGAGAGTGCCCCCCGGCCCCGACACCCTCCAGCGCGCTGAGCAGCAGCAAAGCCAGGCCGACAAGATGGGGCAGGCGATTGGCCAACGCATGCTCAGTGAAATCGAAAAAGGACACTGGCACCTTCGCATGATGCTCAAACCCGTCCAACTTGGACATATCGAAGTTGAAATGCGGCTGCGCCATGGGGAGCTTGATGCCCACTTCACTGTGGCCCAAACCCTGACCCGCGACTTGTTGCAAGACGGCTTGGGGCGACTGCGGGACACCCTGACACAAATGGGCATGGATGTTGCTAACATGCAAATCAATACCGGCTTCGGCCGGGCGGGTGGCGGAGATTCGACACCCGGAAAACGCCCATCCTCCCCGAACGGCGCGGTCACCAAGGACCCTGAAAAAGTCATGACCGGGCCGGCGACCGTCAAGGAGAGACGACAAGGTCCGGACGGTTGGGATGTGATGGTCTGAACGATTCAATGAGGACACACCATGGCTGAAGAAGAAGTCGAGGTCAAGAAAAAGTCACCGCTGGTCAAGATCATTTTGATGGCTGTAGGCGGCTTGGTGGCCGTGGTGGGCATCGTGATCGGCACACTTTTCGTGGTGGGCTTCTTCGACAAGAAGGACCAGTCAGCCGTCGAAGCGCGCCTGGCCGAGCTCGAGGCCCAACTCAATCCCAAGGAAGGTGCCAGCGAAGCAGCCTCCGCCGCCGGGCCGCAAAAGGTTTCCAAGGCCAGCCCAGAGCTGCAACGCTTCCAGAGCACCTACATGGAACTCGACAAGCCCTTGGTGTCCAACATGACCGGGACCCGCAAGGTCATCCAGGTCAACCTGGCCATGATGACGCACTATGACGAGCGTGTTTTCCAGAACGCCAAGAAACACGAATTTGCCCTGCGCTCGGCGGCCCTGGATGTGATGCGACAAACCACTGAAGCGGAACTCTCCGAACCTGATTTTCGAAAGAAACTCGCAGGCAAAATCCGTGATGAGCTCAACAAGATTCTGGTCAAGTACGAGGATTTTGGCGGCATTGAAGAGGTGTTCTTCACCAGTTTTGTGGTGCAGTGAGTGCGCCAGAGCTAACCATGGCCGATTCACAACCCCTCCTCAGTCCTGAAGAGCTGTCTGCACTGAGCCAAGCAGTAGACAACGGCAGCCTGCAGGTGGACACGGGCTACAACATGGATGCCCAGGTGCGTAAACATGACCTGACAGCCGAGGACAGCAGCCTGGGCATCAATGTCATGTCGATCGACATGATCAACGAGCGCTTCATCCGCCTGTTCCGGCTGGGGATGCTCGAGGTTCTGCGCACCAGTCCCCGAATGAATCCGACCCGGGCCCAGATCCTTCGGTTTGGCGACTATCTCAAGGACCTGCGAGCTCCGCTGTCGGTCAATATTGTGCGCATGACCCCCTTGCGTGGCTATGCCATGGTCGTGATTGAACCCACTGTGGTGTTCAGTTCACTCGACAGTTTTTTTGGCGGCTTTGGCCGCGGTGTGGGCCAACTGCCCCCCGGACGACTCTTTACGCCCACCGAGACGCGCATCATCAAGATCATCCTGCAGGTTTTCTTCCGCTCGTTCAAGGAAGCCTGGTCACCCGTCACGGCGGTCGATTTCGAGCATGTCAGCTCGGAAATTAACCCCCAGTTTGCCCAGATCGCTGATGAAAACGATCTTGTGGTGTTGACCCGCTTCGAAGCTGAAGCCACCAGCCATGGCGCTGGCTACATCGACATGGTGATCCCATATGTGGCCCTCAAGCCCGTACGTGATCTGCTCAGAAGCCGGGTTCAAACGGGTGACGGCAATGAGGAATCCGACAAGGTGTGGCGCCAGCAACTGGCTGACGCCGTACATGACGCCGAGCTGCACATGCAGGTTCTGCTGGGCAAGCTGCAAATTCCACTGAGCCAATTGCAGACCATGCAACCGGGTGATGTCCTGCCCTTCAAGAAAAACGACCATGCCCGAATGATGGTTCGTGACATGCCCATCTACGACGTGGAAGTTGGAGCCATGAACGGTTTGATGGCCGTCAAGATCGTCGAGTCGATCAGCCCGAATGCCCAGAAGAGCAGCCCCTGAACCAGTCCCCTGGAGTTCACCATGAGCGAATTAAGTCCCCCCGCCGAAGCCGGCACGTCCACCCCCACCGAGCCCGGGCAAATCCATCCCGATGTGTTGCAAAACATACCGGTGACGCTGTCCATCGAAGTGGGCAGGGCCGTGATCAAGATTCGCGACCTCATGCGCCTGACCCAAGGCAGCGTGGTCGAACTCGACCGCATCGCCGGTGAGCCTCTTGACCTGCTGGTCAACAACACCGTGGTGGCCCAGGGCGAGGTGGTCTTGGTCAATGATCGCTATGGCATCCGGCTGACCCGAGTGGTTCCCGCCTCCGAGCGGCTTGAAAATCTTTGAACCGCCGAACGGAACATAGACCATGCACTCCGCCTGGGGACTCTGGGACTGGCTACAGTACCTGCTGAGTTTCGCACTCGTCATTGGACTGCTGCTGGGCATGTTGTGGATTTTGCGCAAATTGCAGGGATCCTCAGGCCTCATGCGCCGCAGTGGCGTTCAAATGGTCGTGCTCGATACCGTTTCCGTGGCACCCCGACAAAAAATTGCGATTGTGCGCGTTCGTGAGCGCGAAGTCCTGGTTGGCCTTACACCGCAACAGATCAGCCTTCTGGGTTGGCTTGAACCCGTCTCCACTGCCGATACTGACTTGCAGGAGAAGCCATGAAAACCGGTGTGTTGCGCCTCTTGCTGGTGACGCTGCTGGTGATGACGCCCTGGCTGGCTCAGGCAGCACCCGACATGCCGGCCGTGACTGTCAGCAACACCGCCCGTGGCACGCAGTACAGCCTCACGCTGCAACTGTTGGCACTGATGACGTCGCTGACGCTGCTGCCTTCGCTGCTGCTGATGATGACAGCCTTTGTACGCATCGTGATCGTGATGTCCATATTGCGTCAAGCGCTGGGAACCGGCCAGACACCCCCCAACATGGTGATCGTAGGACTTTCGCTGTTCCTGACGCTGTTTGTCATGAGCCCAGTGCTCAACGATGTCTACCAGAATGCCCTGTTGCCCTACATGAATCAGGGCATGTCTTTCGATAAGGCATTGGCGGCAGCAGAAAAGCCTATCAGGGCGTTCATGCTCAACCAGACACGCGAGGACGATATCGCGATGTTCATGGAGATTGCCCGCAACAAGAATTTCAACAGCCCTCAGGATGTCCCCTTCATGACCCTGGTGCCGGCCTTCCTGACCTCGGAACTCAAGAGCGCCTTCACGATCGGATTCCTGATTTACATCCCTTTTCTGGTGATTGACTTGGTGGTTTCAAGCGTTCTGATGTCCATGGGCATGATGATGCTCTCGCCCATGATGATCTCGATGCCTTTCAAACTGATGCTATTCGTGCTGGTCGACGGCTGGAGTCTGATCATGGGCTCACTGGCTTCCAGCTTTGCCATGCCCTAGGAGAATCACCATGGACACCGCAATGGTCATTGACATCGGACGCAGCGCCCTGTGGGTCACGGTTCTGGTCTGCGCCCCTTTGCTGACGGTCGCACTGGCTGTCGGGGTTTTCATCGGTGTCATCCAGGCCGCCACCTCGATCAATGAAATGACCCTGAGCTTCATCCCGAAACTGGCCGCTCTGGGTGTCGCCCTGTTGTTGTTTGGCAGCTGGCAGCTGGTCACCCTGGTCGATTTCACACGCGGTATCTTCCAGCGCATTCCCGCGCTGTTCAGCTGAGGTCTCCCGACCTATGACACATGAACCTTCTGGCGGCTGACATTGTCGAAAAGTTCTACACTTTCCTGTGGCCGATGCTGCGCATTTCTGCGCTGATGGTCACGGCGCCGCTGTTTTCGCTCAACGCCTTCAATTTGCGTCTTCGTATTTTGCTGGCCCTGGTGTTGACCTGGCTGATCTACCCACTCTACAAATGGCCAGTGATTGACCCGGCCTCTGCTCAGGGTCTGATTGAAGTGTTCAACCAAATCATGATTGGCGCCACCATGGGCCTGATCATGCAGATCGTGGTGGCCGCCATTGTGGTGGCGGGCCAAAGTATTGCTGCTGCCATGGGTCTGGCCATGGCGAACATGATTGACCCCAACATGGGAAACGTACCGGTCATTGCACAGTTGCTGCTGGTCATGGCCGTGCTGATATTCGTTGGATTTGGAGGACATGCCATTTTGCTGGGCTTGGTGGCCGATTCCTATGAAACGCTGCCCATTGGCACCTCGATCCTGAACCAGGATGTCTACGGTCAGGTACTCCGCTGGAGTTCCATGGTGTTCCTGGGTGCCTTGTTGATGGCCCTGCCGGTGATGGTCTGTCTGCTGTTTATCAACATCGGTCTGGGCGTGGTCACGCGCGCGGCGCCGAGTCTGAACATCTTTGCCGTCGGTTTCCCAGCCATGATTGTGGCGGGCTTTTTGATTTTGATTCTTGCGATGCCCAGCATCGGGGTTCGCCTGGAATGGCTCTGGATGCAGGGCTTCGAGGTGGTGCGCGACGTGACAGGAGTTCGTCGTGGCTGAGAGCGGACAAGATCGCAGTGAATTGCCCACCGCGCGACGGCTGCAAAAGGCTCGTTCGGAGGGTCAGGTGGCGCGCTCCATCGAGTTGCCTGCTGCCGCTATCGTGATTGGCGTGTTCCTGTTGCTGCTGACCATGGGCGGCTGGCTGGCCAGTCGTTTGGCGCATCAATTTGCACAGGGGTTTGTGTTCGATCGCAAAACTCTCGATCGACCTTCACTGCTGCCTGCCGTGTTCGCCGACCAGTTGGGCTCAGGCTTCATGGTGATTCTGCCGATCATGGCATTCACCCTCATTGCCGCCGTTCTGGCCTCGGGTCTGTCCGGAGGCTACCTTTTGTCCTGGAACGCTGCGCTGCCCAAGGCCTCCAAGCTCGATCCCATGGCCGGTCTCAAGCGCATGTTCGGTACTCATGCCCTGGTCGAATTGGGCAAAGCCCTGCTCAAATTCTCGGTGGTGACGACGGTACTGTGGTGGTCACTGGCCAGCAATATGGACACTTTGCTGCGCATTGGCCAAATGAGCCTGGAGCCCGCCCTGCGAACCGCCGGGATGATTCTGGTCGAATCTGCCCTCTGGGTGGCCATGAGCCTGGCCCTTATTGCGATGATCGACGTGCCCTACCAGCGCCACGCCTTCATCAAGCGTCTGAAGATGACCAAACAGGAAGTCAAGGACGAATTCAAGCAAATGGAAGGCAGCCCGGAGGTCAAGGCGCAGATCCGGCAACGCCAGAGAGAAATGGCCAATGCCCGGATGATCCAGCGAGTCAAAGACGCAGATGTGGTCATCACCAACCCAGAGCACTTTGCGGTGGCCCTTGAATACGACCCCACGGGTGACGGTGCCCCGATTCTGGTAGCCAAGGGCGCAGACCATATGGCTGCCCGCATTCGCCAGGAGGCCCAGTCCCATGGCGTACACATGTTTGAAGCTGCGCCCCTGGCGCGTGCCATCTATTTCACAACCGAGGTAGAGAGGGAAGTCCCCGAGGAGCTCTACCATGCCGTGGCCCAGGTGATTGCCTATGTGTTCAGTCTTGAGGCGGCCGCACCCCAACAGGCGGCGCGACAAAAGCCCGTGGTCAAAATTCCGTCCTCGATGATGTTTAATGCGGATGGCTCACCGATGCAGAGCCCAGGAGTTGCCGCATGATCAACATTACCGAGTCCGTACCCCAGGGTCTGCAGAACTTCTATTTCCGAGCGGCTGACCGCATGCGGGTCGAAGGCTGCGTCAATGCCGTGGCCAAGGAAGGGCTCAACCTGGTGCTCTCCAGCGGACATGAGGCCTTGCTTGACCATTATGTGGCCTTGCTGCTGGACCGCCTGCGCGAACAGGCCCCCCAGCACCGACTGGAAATCTATTTTCCAGCCAACACCGAATCTCTGATTGCCCGCTTCAATGAGGCGCTTGGGGAGCAATCAGTACAGCAGGCTGTCAATACCGATGAGTCAGACCAAAGCGCAAGAATCTGGATCGTCCACGACGCACAAAAACTACCTGATCACGAGATGCAGTTGTTGGCTCGCCTGATCCAGAATTTCCCGGGCGCCAACATACGGGCGATTCTCATCATGAACGGACAGGCCGATCGAGAGTCTTTGGCCGCATTGGGCCGCAAGGTGTTGAAGTGGGACATCGAGGCCCCCACCGCAGAGCAGGCCGAAATCGCCCTTGAACAAGCTCGTCAGGATGGGCGCTTCACCCCCGTCAGCCACCTGTTGCGGCGGATGGGCAAACTGCCAGCCCCAGCCCAGGATCCTGCCGCCTTGGCTCCGGCCCCCATGGATGTTCAAGCAACGCCTGACAATCCCGCATCATCCCATTGGCAAAGCCTGCAAAAGCTGGTTCAACGCCTCCCCCATATGTTCACTGCACTCTTGCCCCTGCTGGGTCGCACGCCCTCGCTGATACGCAAACGTTCGCGTGTGATCATGGTTGGAGTTTTGGCTTTGGTCATTTCGGTGCTTGCGGTCTTCTGGCTGCAAAAGAAATTTTCGCCGGCGTCCTCACCGGGCAAGGGCAAGTCGCCGTCGGCAATCCAGCCGACACCCCATCTGCACTTCACGCCACCGGCCATTGGCCGCGACGGCCTGCCCGGGCCATGGCGAATTTCTAAGACCGGATGACCATGAGCAAAAACACCATCGTACGCCGTGACGCCCCCCACGAGGTCAGCATGCCCGCCGGCTCTCGCGATGCCAGCAGCCGCGCCCGGTCGAAACCCACTTCTGTGAAAGAACCCGAACCGGCCGTCAAACGCATGGTTCGCACCCCAAAGTCTGAGCCCATGGCGGCCAGCCGGCCCCAGAACCCTGAGCCCCCGAAGCGTATGGTGCGTCCCAAGGCCGCGCTGGGAGGTCAAGTTTCCGCGCCTGCTGCCGATGCTGGCAAGGCAAGCAAGGTGTCTTCTGTCGCCCGGTCGCAGCAGCGCGAGCCGCGTGCAGACGCGGATTTATGGTCTGACAACAGCACCATCTTGCATCAACTGGGACGACTCAAGGCCCGCAATGCCCAGGTGTCTGAGCAAATTCAGCGCCTGCAACAGCCCGCGGCTCAGCCCGGAGGACCTCTTAAATGACCGACAACACCCCCGCACAGGGCGCTGAAAACAACGAAACACCAACGCCCGAGCAAGAGGGGTTTGTGGCGCAGGAGCCAGTGGTTGTGCAATCACCGGCGGCGCCCCCTCCCCCACCGCCTGCGGCCGCTGCGCCAGCTCGCCCCTCAGCGCCTGCCACACCGGCATCACCCGCACCCTACGTCGGCATGAGTGTGGACGAGCGTGCCTACCAGCAGTACCAAAACCTTTCTCAGGCCGTTCTTGATTCGGCCGAAATTGCCACCCGTTCTGCCGAGGCGGCTGTGTCCGTGGGCGGGCAACTCAAGCAAGCCACCCGCGATCTGCGGGAGCTGGCCGACAACAGCCATAAAAAAGGCCGCATGCTGCTCGCAATTGCTGGCGGCGTCATGGTCATCTGCACACTCTTTTATCTGGTGATGGGTGTGCGCATGGTCAGCCGACTCAACAAACTTGATGTCATGACCGAGGCACTGGGCAAGCGGGTGGTGGAACTCAACACCGCCATGGAATCCCTCGAAAATCTGAACAAGGGTGTTCAGGAGTTGACGGCCAAACAGGCTGAACTCACCAAATCACAATCGGAAATCGAAGGTCGAATCGAGGCCCAGCTCAAGCAAAGTGAGTCGGTATTTCAGAGAGTTCCTACCGAAACCGCCAAGCAGGTCGCAGCCTCAAGTGACTCCCTGCTTAAACAGGTCCAGGGCATCAATGCTCGGCTGCAAAGCCAGGCCAATGCGGTCCAGAGCCTGGGCAATGAGGTCAAGGCTCTTAAGGGCGCCTCGGGCAGCGTCGACTCTCTGCGCAAGGATGTCGAGACCCTGGTCACGATGCAAAGGGAACGTCAGCAAGCCCCGACGCCACGCAACGCTGCGACGACACCGGCCGAGCGGCCCCTGCAGTACCCCAGGGTACCGGCTGTGCGGCCGGGTGATGCTGCTGCGCCTGGAGGTGTCGCAGCCCCGCCGGTGGCGACTCCTTCGCCCGTCAAACCCTGAGCAAAACCCGTTCCCCGGGGCCTTGCCGACAGGGCTTTATTCGACACACAGCCAGATATAGGGCAGCACAAACAGGCCGTTGGGCGGAATCTTCCGCCAGTACCCAGCCTCGTTGAGGCGAAACAACTGTTGACCCGTCAACTTCGGCCCGCTGAAGCTGTCCATTTTGACAATACGGTGCATCTTGTGCTTGCAATCGTATTCGTTCTGGTAGCGGCGTGACATCACGCCATCACCGTCAGGTTGTTTGAGGTCCTGCATTTCCCAGATCCGGCGAATGTAGTCGTCCTTTTCAATGGCGTTTCGGTTGACATACAAGGTCACCTCTTGCGTCTCGCCAATCCGTGTCCAGTTCATTGCCTGAGCGCCGGTCATGCACCCCATACCGATGGCCGCTGTCACCCAAACGCGTGCAAGAGTCGAAGTGGCGAAAGTCATCCAACCTGTCATGGTGTCCTCAGAAGTACGTACCCGCGAGTGTAAGCACCCTGCCCCCAGTGCCCAGCTTGAAGCGTGAAATTCCCGGCAGATCATGGGTGTTGATGCCCCCCAGGTCCAGGTCGGTGATGCCCGATTGCTTCATGGTGCTCAGTGCTTCCCAGAGCAGGCGGTTGTGAGCATTGGACTTGCGCCCCTCTTCATCCGCCCAGCCGATGTAGTAGCTGGCAGTACGTCCATGCCGCAAAAACAGCATCGACGCCATCGGTGTCTCGCTGGCTGGTGCAGATGCACTGGCCACCAGATAGCCCTGGGCTGCAGGCTCATGCGCGTCAAGGTAGGCATCGACGAATGCCGTGGGCAGTCCGTAGAAATTGCGATCGGCGCGTTGCCAGCGCTCGCGTTCAAGCAATTGACGACAGAGCTGCCGGTCAGCATCCACCCGCACCTGCATCACCCCTGATTCGGATTTGACCAGCCGGTTACGCCACTTGCCGTCCAAGGCAAGGCGCAGATCGGCCATGTTTTGCCGCAGGTCGAGCATGACCGTCGAGTAGCCTGTCATCACCCGCTGCAACCCCTGCATTTCACCGGGCAGCAGGTCCTGCATGGCGACGGCGGGTGTCAGCAGCGTGGCCCGCCACCAGCGTGTGGGGATGTCCTGTTTGAACTGTCGCTGAAGCTGGGCCCTGACCGGCCCCTCCAGGCTCGGGTGCCAAACCGGCCCGCGAGAGCATGAGGCCAACCCGATGTACAGGGCCAAGCGGCGGCAGACAAACTGCGCCAGCGCCACCAGTTTGCTGCCATCGCGCACGGCAGCGCGATGCACCGTGACCCCCATCGCCTGCATGGCGGCGCCATACGCCCAGGACTGTTGCATCGAGCCCCCATGCTGCGCATGGAATTCCACCCAGGCTTTACGCGGCAATTCGTTCCAGCTGACCTTCATGGCATGATGGTAGCGGTCTTGTGAGCAGTTGCAGGCCTCAAGAAGCCTTGCGTCGAACCGACTAAATACCCGATGGTACGTCCCACCGCAGCATCATCCACTTCCGGCACTGGCGAGCGGGTGATGGGCCATGACATTCCCAAGGTGCGACCCACCCTGGCCGGCCTCTTGTGGTGCTTGCTGTATTTGGGTTTGCCTGTGGCACTGATCGGCAATGTGCTGGATCTGATGGTCCAGATTTTGCTTGGATGGTGTATTGGTTTCTGGTGCGTTATTTAGTATTCTTAAAGGAAGCGCATGTTTTTCTTTGTTGGTCTGGCCGTAGTGTTCGGCGCCGTTTTTGGCGGGTACATCCTGGCCGGCGGCAAAATGGCGCCCATCATCAAGGCGGCGCCATTCGAGCTCATCATCATTGGCGGATCGGCCATTGGCGCCTCTTTGGTGGCCAACAGCTTCCCGGTCTTCAAGGCCGCCATGGGCGGGATCGGGCAGTGCATCAAGGGGCCGAAATGGAAGCAGGCCGACTATCTGGCGCTGATGGTGCTGATCGGCAAGCTTCAGGGCGTCATGAAAAAGGAAGGGGTCGTGGCGCTCGAAGCGCACGTCGAAAACCCCGACTCGAGCCCGATTTTTGGCGAGTTTCCCCAACTCATGAAAGACCACGGCATCATTCAAATGATCTGTGATCCCTTGCGTTTGATGGTCATTTCGCAGGGCAATCTCGATCCGGATGCGGTCGAGGACATGCTCAAGAAGGCCATCAAGATCCATCACCACGAAGCCCTGCAGGCACCCGCAGCGCTGGCCGGTATGGCCGGCGGTTTGCCTGCGCTGGGTATCGTGGCCTGCGTGCTGGGCGTGGTCAAGACCATGGGCGCCATCGATCAGCCCCCGCCGGTGCTCGGTGCACTGATCGGTGCAGCCCTGGTGGGCACACTGCTGGGGGTGTTCATGGCCTACGGCATGGTCGAACCCTTCTCCCAGCGACTGACCCAGATCATCAACGAAGACTCGCAGATGTATGAGGTGATCAAGGAGATGATCGTGGCCAACCTCAAGGGTCATGCACAGCCGGTGATCATTGAAGCCGCCCGGGCCTGCATCAGCCATCACAACCAGCCGAGCTTCTCGGAGGTCTTCGACAGCTTGCGGGGCGCCTGATGGCCGAGGCGGATCCGAAAGCCGATCAAAAGCCTGAAGAAGGCGCCGAGGGCGCGCCAGAAGGCGAGCCGGTACGCCCGATCATCCGCAAGATCATCGTTGAGGATGGGCATGGCGGCGCGCATGGGGGCGCCTGGAAAATTGCCCTGGCCGACATGATGACGGCCATGATGGCGTTCTTCCTGCTGATGTGGCTGTTGGGCGCCACCAATGAAGACAAGCGCAAGAGCGTGGCCGATTATTTCCGCCCGGCCTCGCACAGCCAGATCAACTTCGGCGAACTGGCCGGCTCCAACGGACTGTTTGGCGGAACCTCCATCATCGACCCTGACGGCTTTCCCTTTTCGGCCAAACAGACAGCCATGCTGGAACGCCTGACCCCCCAGGCTCAGGGGGGCCCCAACGAGAAAGAAGGGTCTTCCGAGCAGGAAAACAACAAGGATGGTCCCCAGCAGGACCCCTCATCCAGCGCCCGTCAGGAGCAGGATCGCGAGAATTTCCAGAAGCTTGAAAAGGAACTCAAGCAGAAACTGCAGGACAACCGCCAGCTCCAGGGCATGAAAGACCAGGTCAGCATCACCCGGGAAAAGGATGGGGTGCGCATCGAAATCCTTGACAAGGCCGATTTCGCCATGTTCGGACTGGGCAACGCCGACATGAACAGCAAGGCGGCCGCACTGATTCGCGAAGTCGCCAAGAGCATCAAGGACATGCCCAACAAGGTCACCGTACGGGGCCATACCGACAGTCTGGGCTTCACCCCCGACAGCCTGCGCAACAACTGGACACTGTCAACCGAGCGGGCCGATGCCACACGCCAGATTCTGCAAGGCGCCGGCGTGAACTCCAACCGGTTCAGCCGCATCGAGGGGGTGGCCGATACCGCCCCGTTTGTTCCCAACAACCCGGCTGATCCCCGCAACCGTCGGGTCAGCATCACGGTCCTCAACCAGTAAAACTCAAGGCCGGCGCAGCCCCTCGGGGGCGCTACAGAGTTGTGAACGGTTTGTCAGCTGGCCAAGAAATTCAGGGTCGGCCTATCCAGGAGGGTCAAAAGGGAGGCTTGATGACCTGTGCGCAGGTGCCCTTGATCAGGCGAACAGTGCGTCCGTCCTGGGTGCTGATGCTTTGCTCAAAGGCCCCTGTTTTGCGATCGACTGTGAATTCTTCGCGGTTGATCATGACACCAAAGCGCTGAAACATGGCCGGGCGACTCACGATCAGTTTGCTTCCGACCACCGAAAGATTGCCGCTGCGACTCTCTGAAATCGCAATTTTGCCCTGGTACCAACCGGAAGACTTGTCAAAATCCACTTGGGCCATGGTCACACGCGCGGGCTCATTGGCGGTGATACCCAAGGCCAATTGACCATCGAGGTCCATGCTGAGCTCACAGATCAGGTCCAGCACACCTTTATTGTTGCTGGCTGAGGGCGCGCTGATTGAGGCGGGGGGAGACGTCGGGGGGGCCATCACATGCACGAGGGCCCATACGCCCCCTGTCACCGCCACCCCCAACACTGTGCCTGCAAGCAATTCTTTCATGTTCATTCCAACCGTCATGCATTCAGACCGATCATAGCCACCCCGATCCGGCCTGCCTACCGATCAGCCCGAAGCCCGCAAGTCGTACTTGTTGATCTTTTCGATCAAGGTGGTTCGCTGCAGTTGCAAAAGTCGTGCCGTCCGCGAAACATTGCCTTCCGCTCGTGACAGTGCTTGTTCGATCAGGCTGCGCTCGACGTTCACCAGATGCTGCTTCAGGGAGAGCCCCTCAGGCGGCAGCACTGAAATGCCTTGCGCCAGCAGGATCACCTCCTCCACACTGTGGATTTCGTCATTGGAGGCGGAAACTTCAGCGGGAGGATGGACCCACATGCGCACTTGCTCACCCGGTACGTCCTCACGCGCCAGCAGCATGGCCATGGCATCTTCGTGGGCGGTGGGTCTTTGATCCGCAGTGGCAGGCCGTGACTCCCCGGTCAAGACGGACAAAGTCACCTCAGCTGCACCCGTCGATTGTGCAAGCATGTCAGCTTGCAGCACCGCCATGCCTGAAGGCAGCATGCATGAGGGCACCATGCGGGCATGCACCTGCTGGCCCGGAAAGAGGGTGGAAAACCGATCGATCAGGTTAGAGAGCTCACGCACATTGCCCGGCCAGCCATAGGACTGCAGCAGTACCAGCATGTCAGGAGCAAAAACCACCGGGGCATTGCCTGGCATGGCATGCCGCTTTGCATAAAACTCGGCCAGCTCGGCAATATCCTCACTGCGCTCGCGCAGCGGCGTGGTGGACAAGGGCAAGACATTGAGCCGGTAGTAAAGGTCCTCTCGAAAGCGCCCGGACTTGACCTCCTGCTCCAGGTCACGGTGGGTGGCAGCCACCACCCGAACATCCACCGGGACCTCCCGCGAGGCGCCGACCGGCAGGATCGCGCGCTCTTGCAGCACGCGTAACAGCTTGACCTGCATGTCCAGTGGCAAGTCGCCAATTTCGTCCAGAAACAGCGTGCCTCCGTGGGCCAGTTCGATCCGCCCCACCCGATCGGCCAGAGCCCCTGTGAAAGACCCACGCCGGTGCCCAAACAGCTCACTTTCGATCAGCTCGCGCGGGATGGCCCCACAATTGAGCGGTACGAAGGGTCCGGCCGCCCGGGGGCTGAACTGGTGCAGGCTTTGGGCCACCAACTCCTTGCCTGTGCCGCTTTCACCTGTCACCAGGGCCGTGGAAGAAGAAACGGCAAGCGTTTTGACCAACCGGCGCAAGGTCTCCATGGCCTGGCTGCGCCCAATCAGGGGCGTTTTATCCGGTCGTATGCTCATTAGAAGGTGCCAAAACTTTCAATTTTTTTCAATTCGCATTAAATTATCCGGAAACAAATCCCGAATCCTGTCGGAACCCCGCAACAGATCGTAAAAAGAATGCCCCCAGGCCTGCCTTGGGCGGCCGGATGGGCCTCAAGACTTGGGCGTCGGTGCCGATTCCAAAGCCAAGCACCTTTCGGGCATTTTCCCGCCCGCTTGTCTTTCACCGGAGTCCAGCGCCATGATTGCCATATCCCGTTTGAACATTGTCCTGGGCAGCCTCCTGCTGGCGGGTTGCCAGTCGATTCCCCTGTTTCCGGTTGCCGAAAAACCACCGGCCAACCCCAGCATGTTGCAACCCCTGGTGGAAAAGCGCGAGACCATCACCGCCACTGGCTATGCGGTGATCAGCATCCAGAACCACAAAAATCCTGCACAACAACGGCTGCTGGCCATCCGCGCCTCCAAGCTCGATGCCTACCGCTCGCTGACCGAGCAGGTTTACGGCCAGCAACTCGATGCCAACACCACGGTGGCCGATATGACCGTACAAAGTGACACCTTTCGTGCCCGTGTGGAAGGCGTGATCTACGGTGCAACCTTGGTCAGCATCACCCCGGTCGGTGAAGACACCTACGAAACCACGCTGTCTTTGGACTCCAATGTGGTGCGAGATCTGCGTGCCCTGTACTTGACCCAGATCGCCGCCCGCCGGCGTTGAGCGAACCGGGGGCCGATGCCATGAAAAACCTTCGCGTTCTCGGCCTGATCGGCTTGCTGTGCACCGCCCTCTGTGCCCCGGGGGTCTGGGCGCAGAGCCTCAAGCCGGCTCCGTCTAACGCTTCTGCGGCCAAGCGCAACACCGCCCAGGACACCTCCGGCACCATTGTTGTGACCAATGCGGTCCGTTCAGCCCAGACCAGCTTGGCCGAGCAGCATGAGCAACAACTTCAGGCCATACGCCAGGCCCTGCTGGACCTGACACTGGAGCGACCCACACGCGTGCTGGCCAGTGCCTGGATCGATTCGGAAGGAGCGCTGCAAGAAGTGGCGCATTTCCATTCAGAGGCCCATGTTCGCGGGGTACGGGTCCTGTCATACTTGCAGGACGGACCAGAACAGAAAGCCGCCATCAGTGCCGAGGTGCTGCCTTGGGGTATGCGCCCCGGACACGCAGCCAATGGCAGCTGTCAGGCCCCTCCCCGGCCTTGGCGCCTGCCCCTGCTGGTGCACACCCGTACCGAAGGGGTTTTCAACGGCTGGCAGTTGACAGCCAGTCAAATGCTGCTTGAGAGCGCGGCCCAGTCCTGGTCGCAGCAACTGGTGCGCTCCCAGCGCTGGCAAGCCCAGGCCAGTCCCCGCCATGAGCCCAACACCTACCTTCGTGCACTGTCGGGGCATGGGGAAGATGTCGGCGGTTGGGCGGTCGAACTTTCGCTCACGCCCCTTGCCGATGCGGATTGGCTCGAACGCGCCCGGCTGCAGAAGTCCCCATGGTCGCCCGCCCTGTGGCGCTGGGCTTTGACGCTGAACATGGGGCTGCGCTCCTCCCTTGAGGGCCCAATCCAGCCTGTAGTGCAAGCGCGTCATGTGCTGACCTTCAGCAGCGAGGCAGGCGGTACTGTCGGTCCCCAGGCCCTGCGGCCTGTGCTCGAAGAAGTGCATCGCATGGTGGCTTCTTGGGCCCAATCCCTGGACGAGCGCAGCCAATGCGAGCCGGTGCGCTTTGCAGTGCAGCGGACCCCTCACCAGGGCATGGTGCTTTATGCCGGGCAAGGCAGTGGGCTGCGTGAAGGCGACCGATTGCTGATCATGAACCCCAGTCATGTGCCCAGTCGAATGCTCGAGGCCGGTGCAGCCCAGCATTTGGCCCTGGCCGAGGTGGTGCGCGTGGGCCGCTTGCAGACCGAGCTGCAGTTGCTGGCCGGACCGGCGCTGCAGACCCGTGGCCCCTGGGTGGCCGTTCCCCTTTGACGCACAGGTTCCAGGCCAGAAAGAACATTTGCCATGAACACTCTCTCTTCGCAGATCCGTCCGATGGCCCTGTTGTGGGCGGCGATGGCCATGCTTCACCTCTGGGCGCCGGCTCAAGCGGCTGACAGCAGCGCATCTGCGCCCGGCGTGGCGAAATTGTTGGCCAAGGCCGACCGTCCTGAGCCGGTCGCCGAGTCATCGGGCGGGCCCACCCGGCCCACCGTCACCATTTTGCGGGGCGAGAATCTGGACCGGGTGATGCGCCGGGTCCTGCCCAAGCTGCCGTTCAATGACGACTTCATGCGCAAGGCCTTTGCACAGGTCAACCCTGACCTGCTGGCCAACAACCCGGGCCGTACCCTGCCTACGGGCGCCGCGCTGGTGGTACCCACACCACAAGACCTCGCCCAGCTGCTGACGGCACACTACCCTGCCCTCATGCACAGGCAAAACAACTCCACCGCACACACGGGCATGGGTACAGCCCCGGCCCATGCATCTGAAGCAGAACCGGTGAATGCACGAAGAGCCTGGGTCCGTTATCCTTGAGACGTTTCTCAAGGAGGGGCTCTTGCGATGATCACCGCCGCTGAAACGGCGCACCTCGGGCTGCGGCCCGCTCCCATTTTTCTCGAAGGCAAACTGGCCATTGCCGAAGCACAGGTGGCCCGCGATCTGGGTTTGCGCGATGGCCAGATCATCCAGGCAACGGTGCAGGCTTACCACGATCGTCTGCAGTTGTTGCTGGCCGGGGGCCGTGCGCTCGAGCTGCCTCGCGAATTGCCCGCGGGTTTGAGACTGTCAGCGGGAGACCAGGTCCTGTTTCGCGTGCAGGTGCTCTCCAACGGCTCCATCGTGCTGCAACCGCAGGTCACCACCAGCCCCACAGCTCCCCCGACCGCACTCACACCCACGGCAACGGCAATGCCCGGTGCCGACCGCACTTTGCAACTGAGTTTGCGCCCCCCCGAGATGAACGCCCTGGCTCAGCTGCTGCGTCCAGACGTCCTCGACGGATTGGTCCGCAGCGTGACCGTGGCATTTCCCGAGGTGGCGGCACGCTTGCAGGAATGGATGCGACTGCGCGCCAGCATGGCTCAACTCACCCCAGAGCGTTTGCAGCAGCTATTCCAGCGCAGTGGCTGGATGACCGAAGCCAATTTGGCCCAGGGCCAGGGCGCGGGTCTGGTGGACCTCAAGTCCACCCTGCGCCAGTTGCTCAGGGTGCTCCAGCAAAGCAACGCTGATGGCGCACACAGGGTCAGTCAGGCCCTGGATGATATTGAATCGCGACAGTTGCTGGCCGCCGACAGTCTCGCAGCCCGGGATTGGGTGTTTTCCATCATGCTGCCCTTTCGCGATGCCGACCCGGTGGCCTTGCAGCTGAGTCGACCCAAAAGAGCCAAGGATCGTGAAAAGGCCCCTTATGTGATCCATCTGCACACCCGCAACCGGGATCTGGGCGAGTTGTGGCTGCAGACCTGTATCAGCGATCAGACGAATGTAGACATGATCATGTGGGCGCTGCGCCAAGAGGTGGTCGAGCGCGCCCGGCAGCGCGCTGGCCAGCTGGGCGAAGGGCTCGAAGAGGCGGGCCTGCAACTGACCCGTTTGCAGGTGGTCCATGGGCCCGGACCCCGTGACCTGCTGCCCTATGCGGCCCCAGATTCGGGCAGTGTGGTGGATGTGCGCACATGAAACCCCAGCTCAAACAGGCGGTGGCGCTGGAATACGGCAAACGGGTCACGCCCATCGTGAGCGCCAAGGGCGAGGATGATCTTGCCCAGCGGATTGTCGACGAGGCTCGGCAACACGGCATTTACGTGGCCGAGGACCCGCAATTGCTGGCCCTGCTCAGCCGATTGGATCTCGATCAGGAAATTCCTCCCGAGCTCTACACCGCTGTAGCCGTCATCCTGTCCTGGGTCTATTGGCTCAAAGGCATGCAGCCAGGAGACGAAAAAAAAGGGTGAAATTTCACCCTCTTTTGAAGCATCCGATCCGCCGGGTTCAGAGGGGATCAAGCCAATTGCTGGTACCAGTTGGCACCGCGGCGCGAGAGCTGGCCCAAGCGGTCATACAACTCGAGTGATGGGCCTTGGTCGCCTTGCAAGGCTTGCAAAGCACCCCGAACGCCCTGCAGCTGGCGTTGCATCAACTGTGCATTGCGCACATGGGATTCACGACATTCGATCAGGGCTTCACGCAAGCTCTGCCACTGCTCGGGGGCAACTGACTGTTGGTTGACCCAGGCCGCCAAGTCAGACAAGCGGGTCAAAAGGTCCGTTTTTTCAGCCTGGAGACTTTCGAAAGCTTCCAGATCGCGGGATTTAAGACTCTCAAACTCATCGGCCAACACATCCCCCAGACGTTGCACGTCCTGACTGGCAGTCTCGAGGCTGAGTGGGATGCTGAGGGTTTCGCTCATGGGGACACCTGGATGAACCGGCCGCATTACCCTTTGATCATTTGCTCGATAGCCACAAAGTTTTCGGCAATGCGGCGGGAATCGAGTGGGTATTGCCCTTGCTGGATCGCCTGCTTGATGGCCTCAACCTTGGCCCTGTCGAACTGGGGTTCTTTCATGGCCTCGCGGGCCACTTCACTGAGCTGGACCACATCAGCCCCAGAAGTCATCAGTGCAGCCGCCACCCCCTCGCGCAAGGTGGGCGCTTTGGTATCGGCCTTGGCAGCGCCGGGTCGGGACGCTGAATCCGCCTGGGCAAGTCGGCCATATTGGCTGATCGGATGGGTCATGATGTTTCTCTTTTCTGGTCTCTGACAGGAGAGCTGAGACCACGCTCGGATAGGGAATCGACAGCAGTCAGATGAACTTTAGCCAAGATAGAAACTTTTTTTATATTAAAAAAAGTTACACCCCCAGCGCTTGATTGGGCCCTTTGACTACACCTGTCATGATGCGACCGGACTCCCGGTTGCGCAACTGAATCTGCTCGCCCATGCGGCCATCCTGCATCGCTTCCAGGCGGGCACTGATCATGAACCCGCCTTGTCCGACCGTCAAGAGCACCATCTGACCGCGACGCACCAGCAATGCGGGTCGCACGTCCTGGCTGCGGATTGGGACCCCGGGTCGCAAGTCTCGCAACACTTCGGCATGCATGACATCGGCCACTTTTTCAAAGGCCGGTGATCCCACACCGGGTGTATCGACCTCGGCCAATCGGACATGAGCCTCTGTCAAGACGGTCCCGCGCGGCACCATCGTGCTGGCCACCACCACCGGTACGCGAGCGGGCGGCGGCACCTGAGACGCTTCCGCCTGCGAGGCGGGCGTATTCATGCGCCCCTGGCGCAACTGCACACGGGCAAATAGCTGCCAGACCGGTTGTGGGCAGCGGGCGCGGACCGTCTCCGGGCTGGAAAAAGGCTGATCGAACTGCAGGGCGACATCGCAGGCCTGTATCCGCAAGCGGGGATCAAAAGGCAACAGGTCCACCGCTTCGGGGCTGACTTTTTGCTGGTCAGCCACCCACCGCTTGACGCCGTCTTGCAAGACGATCTCGGGGGCTGATCGGGCAGGCCCAAGGTTGCTTTGGGCCACCGATGGCCCGGCCAGAAGCCACAGAGGCATCACAAAGATAAGCAGTCGGCGGCACAGAAGTTGCAAGTTGGTGTTCATGCGGTGTGGATTTTTCGACAGTGTCGTGATGTCCCCCTAACTGCAAGAACGATACCAACCCATGGCAACGCCCACCTCCAGCGTATCCACCAACTCCCTGCTGGCCCCTCCGGTCGGTGGCAGTGGTGCGGCTGTGCGCGTCGGACACAGCGGTGCCTTCGGTCAGGTGCTGGCCGAAGTGGCCCCAGCGGCAAACTCGGTGGTGGAAGTTCGATCGGGCGACACCCTGATCGGTCTGGTCAAAGCCCATTACCGGCAGCAGGGCTTGGCGGTGACTGAACACCAGGCCTATCGGCTTGCCCACCAGGTTGCAGCGGACAACAAGATTCCGAACGCCGATCTGATTGAGCCAGGACAACACATCGACTTTGCTCGATTGCAGCTGCCGTCCCTCGCCCGCAGCGCCCCCGCCCTTTCTCCGCTGGAATCCCACAGCGCACGGCTGGCCCTGCAAGCCTGGGAGCGTGCCAGGCCGACCGATGAGGTCACCGCAAGTTCACCAGCTGCCGACGGCGAGGTGCTCGACAAACTGCTGGCCCGAGCCGTTGACAAGGGCTTTGTGCCAAGCGACCAGGTGCAGGCCGTCAAGCAGCGCATTGGCCAGCTGGCTCAGCGTTACAACTTCGATCCCGATGACTTCGCCCGTCTGACGGTCATGGAAAGCGATGGCATGAACCCCCAGGCCAGCAATGGCCGTTGCCACGGCATCATCCAGTTCTGTGATGGCGCAGCTCGGGGGGCTGCTGCCGTCGGCTTGCAGCACAACCCCCGTTCGATACTGGGCATGGGCTTGCTGCAGCAACTCGATCTGGTGGATCGCTATTTTGCCCAGTCGGGTCTGCCACCCAAGGGGCCTCGTTTGAGCCTGGACGACCTTTACCTCACCGTGTTGATGCCGGCAGCCCGCAGTGAAACGCGTCCCGATGCCCCCCTGCCCATCCCCGGTATCCAATCCAGTTGGCTGCATCCCGGGCGTGACCGGCGTCAGCCCATCACTCGCGACTCCATCGTTCAAGGCCTCCACGCGCTCACCCAGGCCGCACTCGCGCCCGTCAGTGCCCGGCGTGCCGCCAGCCAGTTATATGCACGGGTAGCCACCCTGCCCGAGCCCTGAGCCGGCGGCAAGCCCTTGCCGCAGGGGCGCTGACTTGCCGCTGCGGCAAGCCCATGCGGGCCCCAAACGTCGGAAATCCTATGGCACGGCTTTTGCAGATATCGACCGCATCAGACAGAACTTGAGTCGCTGCATGACGGCACCCACCGACCTGCGACCGACTCCTCAGGAGAGAAGATGAATTTACTGAACCAGTCACTGGGGATTCACGAGCAGGCCTTGCAGCTCAAGGCCCGTCGACTGGAGGTTTTGGCCCAGAACATCGCCAACGCCGACACGCCCCATTACAAAGCGCGTGACATCGATTTTCGTGCGGTGCTCAATGCCAGCCGCCAAGCCGATACCGCCATGAACGCCACCCGCACAGGACATTACGACGCGGGGCAGGCCCTGAGCCCGGACGGACTGCGCTTTCGCACGCCTTTCAACACCTCCTTTGACGGCAACACCGTGGAAATGAGTGTCGAGCAAGCCCAATACGGTAAAGCCGCCGCCGACTACCAGGCCACTTTGCAATTTCTGGAAAACCGCATCAGCGGCATCCGCAAAGCCCTCAAAGGTGAATGACCATGGCCATGGACAACATCTTCGGCATCGCCGGCTCGGCCCTCAACGCCCAGCTCACCCGCATGAATGCCACTGCCTCCAACCTGGCCAACGCCGGAACGGTGGCTGGCAACGAGCAAGAAGCCTTTCGGGCCAAACGGCCGGTTTTCAAAGCCTTGGTCGATGAACAAATGGTGCAGTCCGGCCAGCCCTATCTGGGCGGGGTCAGGATCGCCCAGATGGTGGACGACAAGGCGCCCACGGTGCGCGTGCACGACCCGCGCAATCCCTTGGCGGACAAGGAAGGCTACGTCTTCAAATCCAATGTCAGTGAAGTGACCGAGATGGTGGAAATGATGGCCGCCGCCCGCTCCTACCAGAACAACGTTGAAGTCATCAACACTGCGCGTCAGCTGATGATGCGCACGCTTGACATCACCAAGGCCTGATAGGACCGCACCATGGCCACCCCTGAAAACGTCACCTCCTCAAGCCGGCTCGGTAATGTGACCCGCTACGAGGACATCAAGGAACAGGCCCAGTTCAAAGGCCGACAGGACCTGGGCAAACAGGATTTTCTGACCCTGTTTACCGCCCAGCTGCAAAACCAGAACCCGCTCGATCCGGTCAAGAACGAGGCCTTTGTGGCCCAGTTGGCGCAATTCTCGCAGCTCGAAGCCCTGACCAATATGCAGACCTCGCTGGACACCTTTGTGAAGGCCATGTCCTCCGAGCGCCTGCTTGGCAGTGCTGCCTTGATTGGCAAGAAAGTGTCGGTCACCGACAGCATGACCGCCTTGGATCCGCAAACCGGCATTGAAGGCTCTCTCAACCTGCCCACCGGGGCCGGTGGCGTCACGGTGACGGTCAGCGACAGCAAGGGCAATCCCGTGCGCCAATTGGTCTTGGGTCCCCAAAACCCGGGCACCACCCGCCTGCAGTGGGACGGGCTGGACGCCACCGGAAAAGCAGCTCCGCCCGGCCTGTACAGACTCACGGCCAAAGCCGTGGTCAACGGCACCAACAGCGATATCCCGGTTCAGACCCTTTCGACCGTTCGCGGCATTTCCACCAACCCTGCAGACGGCAGTGTCAGCCTCGAAGTCGATGGTGGCAAAACCGTCCTGCTCACCAGCGTCCAGCGCGTTGGCCTCTGACCCCTTTTTTGACAACCCCACCGATCCACCCCCCCAGGAGCATCCGAGCATGTCTTTCTATACCTCACTGACCGGCCTGAACTCTGCCACCGCCCAGCTGGCCATCACCTCCAACAACATCGCCAACGTGGGTACCGCAGGCTTCAAGCGATCACGCGCCGACTTCGGTGACATCTTCTCGACTTCGCCGCTGCAAAAGTCCTCCAGCCAGATCGGTCAGGGCGTGTCGCTCAAGCAGGTGAGCCAAGAATTCAGCCAGGGCAACATTTCCACTTCGGGCAACTCTCTGGATCTGGCCATCACAGGCGACGGCTTCTTCCCGCTCAAAACCGCTGACGGCCTGCAGGACATCTACACGCGTAACGGCTCCTTCACCCTGAACGACCAGAACAACGTGGTCAATTCCACCGGACAACGGCTGATGGCGGCGTCGGTCGACTCGTCCGGCAAGGCCGACCTGACCAACCTGAACCCGCTCACCATTCCCAACAAGACCTCCGGTGAGGCCCGCGAGACCACCAGCATCCAGCTCGGCTTGAACCTGCCGGCCGATTCAGAGGTGATCGTCGGCGATTTCGACCGCACCAACCCCGCCACCTACAACAAAAGTACCGCCCTGACGGTGTACGACAGCGGCGGTAACGGCTACCTGGCCACCGTCTATTACGTCAAGACCCAGAACGCCAGCCAGTCCAGCCCCTTCTCCAAGTGGCAAAGCTACTTCTTTGTGGGTGACACCCAGGTCAAACCTGCTTTGCAGCAGGCCTCGGACAAGACCGGCTCTACCCTGTATGTCAACAAATACGGCGAAGTCGCGCCCAAGAGCGACTCGCGGGTGATCCCCAGCTCCGGCACCACCGAGATGTACACCCTGGACCAACTGACCAACACCCAGACCTCGAGCCCGGCCAGCGTCACGGCGTCGTCAGTTTCTGTCAGCGGCACCGAGCTGGCGATGACCGGTGCCACCCTGGCTGACGGTACCAAAAAACTTGAGGTCAAGTACAAGGCTTCTCCCACCGCCACCGCCATTGAAACGCTGACCTACAACCTGGGCCCTGGCGATCGCTATCCGGAAGTGCTGGCGCGAAATGTACAAGACGCCCTGAACGCAAAGTTGGCGCAATCGGGCACCGAGCGTGCCACGGTCAAGGCGGTCGAAACCGTCTCTGGCGGCACTACGACCTTGACGTACGAGGTGAAGTTCACGGGAACATCCGTCGAAGAGCCTGCCAACAGCTTCTCCACAGGATTGAAAACAGCTCAGACTGATGCCTTTGGCTCAGGGACCAAGGTGAGTTTCCAGATTGCTGTAGACGGGGCCAATACCGCACAGACGATTGAATACACCTTGACCAAGCAGGACAAAAACCCCGACATCCTGGCCCGCAACCTGGAAATCGCCATCAATAACAAGCTTGGTTCACTGGATGCGGCCAGCGCCCGTTTCGGTGTGCGCGTGACCTTCGATCCGGAAAGTGCCAAATTCAGCTTCTCCTCCGGTACCACGGGTGACGGCTCCAGTCTGGTCATTTCTGACGCAGATACGGCGGCCAGAACCTATTTGGGCCTGCCCAACCCGCTCGACACCGATGTCACCAAGCGGCAGTTACAACAATTGGCGTCGACCGATGAAGCCCTGCGCGGCAAGCCCAGCGTACCGGCCGTGTTGACGGGCGAGACGATGACCATCAACACCACCAAATCGATCGCGGTGGGTTCGGGCAACAAGGACTTCTTTGTCTCGGTTGACGGCATCTCGGGCAAGGTCGAAGTACCACCCCAGACCTACAACAATATGGACAAGTTTGCAGAGGCCCTGCAACTCCAGATCAACAGCATGGTGGACACTGAAACCGGCCGCCAGATTTCTGGCGTCACGGTGAAGTTCGACCCCATCCTCAAGCGCCTGACCTTCACCACCGGCACCAACGGTGACAGCACCTCGATCCAGGTCACTGGCTCGTCGGACTGGGGCCTGGCCAACACCGAAATGCAGTTCGGGCAGACCACCAGCTGGATCAAATTGCAGCAGTACACCGAAAACGGGGCACCGCAGTATGTGAAAAACGGCGTGCAAACCGAAGACGCCACCGGTCTGTCTTCCAAAACCGAGTGGTGGCCGGTGTACCTCGATCGTGGTGAGCTGAGCTTCGACCTGACGGGTAAACCGGTTTCTCCGCTGACGGCCATGCCCTTTGAGACCGCCTTCTTGGACGGCGGCAAGGGTGCGCTGACCATGTCGATCGACTTCACCCGGTCCACCCAGTATTCGAGTGCGTTTGCCGTGCTTTCGCAGTCACAAGATGGCGCCCCTGAGGGTGATCTGATGGGTCTGGACATTGGGGTGGATGGTCTGGTCAATGCCACCTACTCCAACGGTTCGCAAGTCTCGCTGGGCAAGATTGTGCTGGCCAACTTCTCGAGCCCGACCGGTCTGCGCCAGATCGGTGACGCCAGTTATCTGGCCTCTGCCACCTCCGGCAACGCCAAGATCGGTGAAGCGGGCTCCGCTGGTTTCGGTTCGATCCGTGCTGGTGCCACCGAACGTGCCAACGTGGACTTGACGCAGGAACTGGTGGACCTGATCACTGCACAGCGTAACTTCCAGGCCAATGCCAAGTCGATCGAGACCAGCAGCACCATGACCCAGGCCATCATCAACATCCGTGCCTGACGCCCTGAACTGAAAGCTGAGCCATGGACCGCCTTGTTTTCACTGCCAACGCGACGATACGCGAGATGGCGACCGCCCGTCAGGTGCTGGTCAACGAACTGGCCAACGTGTCGACGGTCGGCTTCAAGGGCAGTTACGACGTGGCCTTGCAATCGGTCAAGGTCGAAGGCCTGGGTTTCGACACCCGCATGCAAGCTCAGGCCGTGGCCCGGGATTTGATCCGCCTCACCCCGGGCACCATCATGGCGACGGGCAAGCCGACCGACATCGCTTTGGCCGGCAATGCGGTCATGACGGTGCAAGCACCCAATGGCGAATTGGCCTTCACCCGTCGTGGCGACCTCAAGGTCAACATCAATGGCCAACTGGAGACCGGCAATGGGCATTTGGTGCTGGGCGATGGTGGCCCGATCGCCATTCCGCCCGGACTGGTGGTCAGCATCAACCCTGACGGCAGCGTTTATGCCCGTGATCCCAATCAACCGTCCAATGTCCCGGCCCAGCCAGTCGGTCAGTTGGGTTTGCGCGACGCCAGCCAGGTCAGCCTGGTGCGCCGCGAAGACGGTTTGTTCAAGGTGGTCGACCAGCCCCCGGGCAGCGACTTTGCGACTGGCCCCGAGCTGCCGACCGTGATTCCCCAGGCCCTGGAAGGCAGCAATGTCAGCGCCATCGAGGCCATGGCCCGTCTGCTGGACCACTCCCGCAGCTTTGAAACCCAGATGCGCATCATCAAAGAGACCAAGACCCTTGACGAGTCGGGCTCCAGCATGATCCGCAACAGCTGAAATTGAAACAGGAGCACCAACATGGATGCATCAATGTGGATTGCCAAGACCGGCCTGGATGCGCAGCAAATGCGCATGTCGGTCATCTCCAACAACCTGGCCAACGTCAACACCACCGGTTTCAAGCGTGACCGCGCCTCGTTCGAGGACATGCTCTACCAGAACCTGCGCCAGCCCGGTGCCCAGGTGGGTGCCAATGCGCAATCACCCACCGGCCTGATGCTCGGCACCGGCGTACGCATGGTTTCGACCGAAAAAACCCATGTCCAGGGCAGTCTGGTCACCACCAAAAACGCCCTCGACATAGCCATCCAGGGGGATGGGTTTTTCCAGATTCTGCAACCCGACGGCACGGTTTCATACTCGCGAGACGGCGCCTTCAAACTCTCCAACACCGGTCAGCTGGTCACTGCCAACGGCGCCCAGCTGCAACCGGCGATCACCGTCCCGCCCAATGTGGCGGCGATCTCGATCGGCCAGGACGGCACAGTCTCGGTCGAACTGGCCAACGGCGGCGGCGCCCAGGTCATCGGCCAGCTGCAGATAGCCCGCTTCGTCAACCCGGCCGGCCTGCAGGCCATTGGCCAGAACCTGCTCAAGGAAACCCAGGCCAGTGGTGCGCCCACCATTGCCCAGCCCGGCACCAACGGCGCCGGTCAGTTGCAACAAGGCGCACTGGAAGCCTCCAACGTCAACGTCGTCGAAGAGATGGTCAACATGATCGAGACCCAGCGCGCTTACGAGATCAACTCCAAGGCGATCTCGGCCGTTGACGGCATGCTGCGCTTCCTCAACCAGAACATGTAAGGCCACTGCCATGACGATGCTCTCGCGCTTCAGTGCCCTTTTCCTGTGTCTGACCGCATTGGTGATGAGCGGGTGCGCAAGCGCACCGGCCAAGATTGCGCACACCCCCGAATTCGCTCCGGTGTATCCACCAGTGCCCGAAAGAACCCAGGCCAACACCGGCGCGATCTTCAGTGCTCGCCACAGCGACAACTGGTTCGGCCGTGGCAAGTCTTACCAGGTGGGAGACATCATCACCGTGTTGCTCAACGAAGAAACCCAATCGGCACGTACCGCTGGAGCCAAGGTTGTGCGCAAAGCCAACAACGATGTCGTCCCCCAGGGGATCGTCGACCGGGTGGCCGGACTGGCCTTGCCGGGCAAGGTGCTCGGCACCCGACTGGAAGGGGCACTCACAGGCATCAGGCTCAACGGTGAATCTGAAATCAGCCATGAAGGCAATGGCAACGAGGGCTCAACAGCCAAGCTCACAGGCGCCCTCACCGCCACGGTCGTTGAGGTTCTCAACAATGGCAACTTACTGATCCGCGGTGAAAAACAGATGGCCCTGACCGAAGGCGCCGAGATCATCCAGGTCAGCGGCATCATCCGCCCCTCCGACATCTCGCCGGGCAATATGGTGCAGTCCAGCCGCATGGCCAATGCCCAGTTCGCCTACCGCAGCTCCGGGGCACTGGCCAACGCGGCTAACCCAGGTTGGGGCACCCGTGCGCTGATGAAACTCTGGCCTTTCTGACCCTTTCCTCCGAAAGACTCTACTCATGTTTGGCAAAAAACTCCTGGTGGGCCTGCTGATCGGCTGGCTTGCCGCAGGCAATGTTTGGGCAGACCGGGTGAAGGATCTGGCCAGCGTGGCCGCTGCCCGCAGCAACCAGCTCATCGGCTTTGGGCTGGTGGTGGGCTTACCGGGCACTGGTGACGGCGATCTGTCTTTCACCACCCAAAGCATGAAGGCCATCCTCAACCGGCTGGGCATCAACTCGGACGCGCCTCTGTCGGACTTCACCAAGCTGCGCGAAGTTGAAGAAAAAGCATCGCTGGGCAAACTCGACATCAAAAACACCGCTGCGGTCATGGTCACCGCCGAATTGCCGGGCTTTGCCAAGCCGGGTCAGAAGATCGATGTCAATGTATCGGCCATCGGCAAGGCCAGCAACCTTCGGGGCGGCAACCTGCTGCTGACGAGTCTGCGCGGCGTTGACGGCGAGGTCTACAGCATTGCCCAGGGGGCCCTGACCGCCACCGGCATCGATGCCGCCGCCGCCGGCAGCAAAGTCAGTATCGGCGTGCCGACCTCGGCCCGTATTCCCGGTGGTGCGACGGTCGAGCGGCTGGTGGAAAACCCGTTCGAGCAGTCGGACCATGTGGTGATGAATGTGCGCGAAGCCGACTTCACCACCACCACCGCAATCATGAATGCCATCAACAAAAATTTTGGTGACGGCACCGCTCGCGCCATCGATGCCATGTCGCTGGCCGTTCGTGCCCCAGCCGATCTGTCGCAGCGGGTGGCGTTCATGAGCATGGTCGAAAACCTGGAGGTGCAGCCCGGCGAGCCCCAAGCCCGCGTGGTCGTCAACTCCAAAACCGGTACGGTGGTCATCAGCCGCAATGTCCGGGTCACCGCCGCTGCCGTCTCGCACGGCACGATTTCGGTGGCGGTGAGTGCCACCAACGAGGTCTCGCAACCAGCGCCCTTGTCCCAGGGCCAGACCACCCCGGTTCAAAACGCCGAAGTGGCGGTCAGCGAGCCCAAAAATCCGATGTTCCTGTTCCAGCCCGGCGTGGACCTGCGCCAGATTGTCGATGCGGTCAACCAGGTGGGCGCCACCCCCTCGGCGCTGATTGCCATTCTGGAAGCGCTCAAAAGCTCGGGCAGCCTGCGGGCCGAGTTGATCGTGATCTGAGCATGAGCGATTTGACGCCCCCCTCCAGCTACCTGGATTTCAACGCCCTGACGCAGTTGCGGGGCGAGGCGCGTCACGACCCCTCCCAGGCCATTCGCAAGACGGCTGAGCAATTTGAAGCGTATTTCCTGCAGCACATGATGAAGGAAATGCGGGCCACGATCGAAAAAAGCGAGCTGGTCGAAAGCAAAAGCATGGAAACCTACCAGGACATGATGGACAAGGAGGTGGCCCAGCACATGGTTCGCCGCGGCGGCATCGGTCTGGCCGACATGCTTGAAAAACAGATGCAAAAGCGCGAGGCTGCCGTTTCGGCGCAAGAGGCCCTACAGCTCCATCCCAAAGCTCCGGTCATGCCCATGCCACCTGACCGCAGCAGCCTGCCGGTGCCGAAATCGGGCGCCGTGCGGTCTTATGAAATTCATCGCAATGGGAGCGGCACATGAGTGACCTGCTCTCGATCGGCAGCTCGGGTATCTCGGCCTACCAACGAGCGCTGGCCACCGTTTCGAACAACATCGCCAACGTCAACACCGAAGGCTACAGCCGTCAGGATGTGTCGATCGCTGCCAACCAGCCTCGACTGTTGGGCGGCAACTACCTGGGCACAGGTGCACGCTTCGATTCGGTGCGCCGTCAGTACGACGCCTTTATCGAGTCCAATCTGCGCAACAGCCAAAGCGAGCTCAAAAGCCAGGAGCCCCTGCTTTCCTACGTGAACCGTGTGATTGACATCATGGGCGACCAGAGCGTGGGCCTGACAACGGCGATGAACCTGTTTTTCGAGTCGGCACGCGATCTGGCCAGCGACCCGGCTTCGACCGTCCAGCGCAGCATCTTCTTGCGTGATGCGGACGGCCTGGCCTCCAGGTTCCGGCAGCTGTCCACCCAATTTGAACTGCTGGAGAACGAAACCCGCCAGTCGGTAGAAACCGACATCGGTCAGGTCAACTCTCTGACCAGCCAGCTGGCCCAGCTCAACAAGCAGCTGAGCAAACACAGTGCGGTGGAAGACCAGCCGTCTGAGTTGCTGGACCAGCGTGACCTGCTGCTGCGCGAACTCTCGGAGCTGATGTACGTCAAAACCAAGTTCGCAGACAACGGCTCGGTGCTGGTCAGTGTCGGCGACACCCTGGACCAGGGCATACTGGTGCGGGACAACACCTCACGCATGATTTCGGTGGCTGAAGCCGACACTGGCAGCGACCAGATCCGCTTTTTGATTGATGCCTACGGCGACCCTGAAACCCTGGCCGGAATTCCCAGCGGGCATGTGGGTGGCCTGGTCAATTTCCGCGAGCAGGTGCTCTCGCCCGCCGTCAACTCGCTTGATGCGCTGGCCGTAGTAGTGACTCGCGAGGTCAATGCCGTGCATCGTGAAGGTATTGACGCCGAGGGCAAACTGGGCGGTGATCTGTTCGCTTTCAGTGCGGGCGAAGAGGGCCAGGCATCGGGCATGACCATGATCGTGCAAGATGCCACGCGGGTGGCTGCGGCCGGACAATTCCGTGTCATCGACAACCCACTCAACGGGGGCACAGCCCAGGCCCGCATTTCTTACCAGGCCCCGCAATACGCGGGCCCATCCGGCTTGCAAGGCGACCTCTCGATTGGCCTCAAACCCCAGTTGGGTGAGGCCAACCTGAAAATCCAGGCGGGTATCGGTTACACCCATGTCGGGGCTGTGGCTGCTGGCACGCAGAATCTGGCCCTGACCCTGGTCAACCCCAGTGCGACCCAGCAACTGCAGGTGATGACGCGCGACGGTCGCCATCTCATTGGCAGCCCGAACCTGAGCAGCACACTGCAAACCAGTCTGGTACAAAGCAGCAACGGCATGGAATCGGGGGCCACCTACGATGCCGGCATGCTCAACCCCAGCGGGGTGGTGCGATACCGTGACGGCCGTCTGACCGCCATTGCCTTTCCAGGCACTGCCACGCCGGCTCAATTGAGCGGGGGCGCATTTCCCCGCAACATCACCGCTCCGAGCAGCGGCATCCCTGCCAATACCTTCGAACTCAATGGCCGCAGTTTGCCCGAGTTCAAGCTCGGCGGGGGCTTGATATCCCTCAACGAAGTCGTCTCTTGGATCAATGGCAGTCAGACCAACTTACCCGCAAACGAGCAGGTGGTGGCTTTGGCAACGCCCGACGGACGGCTGCAGATCTCGCGACCGGCCAGTAACACCACGGGCAGCGTTGAATTGCGACTGGGGGCCAACGCGGGCAGCAACACGCTGGCCATGCTGGGGTTTTCTGCCACAGACACCTCGGTGCGGGCCGATCCTGTTCCCCCATCCCTGGCGGTGCTGGCCGGTGGCCTGTTTCCGACCCCCCCCACCAGCGGCAATATTGCCGCCGGCACATACAGTATCGACGGGTATGCATTGCCCGCCCTGGACCTGCAAGGCAATCCGCTGACGCTGACATCGGCCGTTCAGTGGATCAACAACGCCACCATTCCGGGCATCCAGGCCTTGGCGGTCGATGGTCGTCTGCAGATCCAGCGAACCGACCAAGACAGCAGCAAATCCATCGCATTGGCCCTGGGTCCGCAAGGTCAGCCCCAACAACTCGAGCGGCTGGGTTTCGGCAGCGCCACCCGTTACCTGGACATGGACATCTTCTTGGGTGCACTGGCCCCAGTGACCCAGTTGGTGGAGTTCAACAGTGTCAGTGGCAGTGCCCTCCCAACCGTTGCCGCCCCCGCCGTCCTCAACAGCCGGCTGCTGAACAGTGGCTGGACGCTGCCGACGGGTTTGCCCGCAGGATCCATCACCCTCAACGGTATCAACCTGGGCGCCCTGCCCTCGGGCAATTTGCAGGATGTCGCCGCCTGGATCAACGCCAGCCAGACAGCGCTGCCAGCGACCCAGGCAGTCACCGCCAGTGTTCGCAAATTCGAGGTCCAAGTGGCTGGCGCCGCCCAGACGGTCTACCGGCTGGAGTTGCGGCGCGCAGCCACCAACACCAGCGATGACATCCGGCTGGGGGTTGGCCCGAACGGCAAACCCGCCGATCTCCATGCACTGGGCTTTGACACCACCTTGCATGTGCAAGGCGGCACACCCGATGACCTGTTGGTGTTCGTGACCGATACCGGTGGTACCGATTCGATCGCCCGACTGCAAGCCAGCATGACCGGTCAAAGCGGAAGCCTCAAGCAGTTCCTGCGCGAGAGCCCGCTGGAAGTGCGCTTTGTCACCGACACCAGTTATGAAATCGTGGACAGCCGCACCCGCAGCGTGCTGGCCGAACGCCAGCTGTTGGTGGACACCAACTCGCCCACCCCAAGCATCCAGTACCGCGGTCTGAAGTTGGAATTCTCGACCTACCCCAAGGCTGGCGACCGTTTCACCATCGATGGCAACACTGACGGCATTGGCAATAACGAAGCCATGCTCAGTCTGGTCGATCTCGAGAGTGCCAAGCTCATGCCGGGCGGTCTGACGATGACCGAAGCCTACATTGAACGCGTCAACCAGGTCGGTAACGTGGCGCGGCAGGCGGCCATTGCCGAGCAGGCCCTCACGGTGGTGTACCGCCAGGCTCTGGAGGCACGCGATGCGATTTCGGGCGTCAGTCTGGATGAAGAAGCTTCCGCGCTGGTGCGTTTCCAGCAGGCCTATCAGGCCAATGCCAAGATCATGCAGACTTCCATGGCCCTGTTTGAGGCCATTCTGCAAGTGCGCTGAGGACTCTGATCATGAAAGTTTCGACCTCCTACCTGTTTGACCGAGCCACCGAGCGCATGAGCAAGCTGCAAAACCAGCTGGCCACCACACAGGCGCAGATGTCGGTCTCCAAACAGATCCTCTCGCCCAGCGACGCACCCGACCAGGCCGCTGCTATTCAGCGCCTCAAAGGAGAGGTCCAGCGCCAGGAAAGCCATGTGCGCACACTGCAGGTCGCGCTGCGTCGCTACACCGCCGAGGAAACTGCCCTCCAATCGGGCAACGACATTTTGGTGCGCTTGAAAGAACTGGGCCTGCAGGCCGTCAACGACACCCTCGGTCTGGACGACCGCAAGGCCATCGCCACCGAAATGCGCGCCCTGCGCGATCAGCTGCTCAGTCTGGGCAACACGCGTGACGACAGCGGCAACTACCTGTTCTCAGGCACCCGCGTGAACACACCGGCCTTTGCCCAGAATGCGCAGGGCCAGGTGGAATACCAGGGCGACCAGACCCAGACCCGCATTCCGGCCGGCGTGGAGCGCTCGGTGCAATTCACCCGTGCCGGTACGGATGTGTTTCAGCGGGTGGTCCGGGCTGATGGCACCGCAGTGGGCTTTTTTGATGCCCTCGACCAGGCCATCCTGGCGGTACAACAAAGCCAGACCGGCAAGATCCACCAGGGCATTGCCGACCTGGCCCAAATGCACAACAGCCTGACGCTGTCGATCGCCCAGACCGGCTCGGACCAGCAGGTGGTGCAATCGCAGCTGGACGTGCTTGACGAGACCGCACTTCGCATGAAGTCCACCCTGTCTGAAATCGAAGACCTGGACTACGCCGAGGCCGTCACCCGCATGAACAAGGAGATGATGGCTCTCGAGGCGGCCATGGGCAGTTTTTCGAAGATTGCCGGGCTCACACTTTTCGACTACATCCAGCGTTAAGGGCTGGCGGCACTTCAGATCATTCGCTGACGGTCGATACACATCCAGAATTCCTCACCTGCCATGGCCTCCACCAACTTCATCAACGCCCTGGGCGCCGGATCTGGCGTGGACGTCAAAGCCCTGGCCGAAAGCCTGGTCGAGGCCGAACGCGAGCCGCGCAAGGAACGCATTGATGCCAAGATCAAACAAACCGAGGCCCGGATTTCGGGCTACGGGGCCCTGAAATTTGCCCTGGCCGAATTGCAAACCGCGTTCAAAACCTTGAACGACGCCAAGGATTTTTCGGTCATCACCGGCAGTTCCAGCCAGCCCTCGGCTCTGGGTGTGACCGCCAGCAGCTCGGCCAGTCCGGGCGAGTACAGCATCGAGGTCCTGAACACCGCGCTGGCTCAGCGCACAGCCAGCAGCAGCTTTGCTTCAAACACCACCATGTTGAATGGCGGTCAAAGTTTCAGCCTGGACCTGACGGTAGGGGGCGTCAGCAAAGGCCCAATCTCAGTCACCAACGACACCCCGGACGGCATGGTCAGTGCCATCAACGCCGCCAAACTGGGTGTCACCGCCCAACTGATCAATACCGGCAGCGGCTATCACGTGGTGCTGACCGGTGAAACCGGCGCCGCCAACACCTTCAGCATGAGCAGCAACGATGGCAACGGTGGGGCTGTGAGCGGTGTGAATTTTTCCACCGCCTTGCAAACGGCGACTGACGCCAGCTTCAAGGTCAATGGCCTGACCGTCAGCCGCAGCACCAACACGGTCAGCGATGTGATCAGCGGCGTGACGCTCAACCTCAACACAGCCACCAGCGGCGCCGCCCGCGTCAACCTGAATCTGGACTCCAGCTCGATCAAGACCAACATTCAGGCTTTGGTCAGCGCCTACAACAGTTTCTCTGACAGCGTGAAAGTGCTGGGGGACCGCGCCAGCGAGGTCGAGGAGTTCGGCGGCGCCTTGGCGGGCGACAGCCTTTTGCAAAGCATCAAGGCACAGGTCCGCAGCCTGATCACAGGGGATTACACCCTGTACACCGACGCCACCAACCAGACCGGCGCCCAAAACACCAACATCAATGCCGCCTGGCAGGTGGGTTTGAGTTTTGACCGCAATGGCAGGATGCAGCTCAACGAGACGCTGCTGGACAAGGCCCTGAGTGAGCATACCAGCGAGGTTGTCACCTTGTTTACCGCCAATAAAAACGATTTGTCGGCCTTCAGCACCGAGTCGGCGGGCCTGGCGGGCAAGGCCGTGCGTGATATCGACGCCCTGCTGCGCTCGACCAGTCTGCTCAGTGCACAAACCACCAATGCCAGCAAACAGGTGGACCTGTACAAGGCCGATCTGGAGAAGCTGGAAGAACGCATGAAAGCCCAGCTCGAGCGCTACATGAAACAGTTCTCGCTCATGGAAAGCGTCGTCGGCAGCAGCAACAGCCTGCGCGAGAGCATGAAGAGCAGCTTTGAAGGCATGATGGCCGCCTACACCAAAAAGTAATTCAATACTTTTTAATGCTCATTTTTGCTTTTTAAATTCATTTAGAGGCCATTTGCAGTTTGGGCCTCAAGCTTCATCGGCTCGGTCCGATTCCTTTTCCGACTCCCTCCCTGATCAAGCCCCCTTGAGGGCACTGCAGCTCGGGCTGCAGAGGCGATGGGGACGAAAAGGATCTCATCATGAGCACCGACATCACCCGCACAGCCGAGCCCCCAGCGCTCAGGCCCGCACCTATTCCAGCCAAAGCGCCAGCCAAGGCTGAATCCCCCAAGCAGACCCTGCCCGAGGTCAAGCTGGCCTTGCCTGAAAAAACCAAAGGCGAGTTCGATCCGCAGGAAATGCAGAAAAACCTGCAAGAGGCGATTGATCGCCTTAATGACCAAATGAAGCGCAATGGCCGCCAATTGAATTTTTCGATTGACAAGGTCGTCGACCGCACCGTCATCCAGGTCAAAAACGCACAAACCGGCGAAGTGGTGCGGCAAATTCCCGACGAAACCCTGCTGCGCGTGGCTCACAACATTGAACGCGTCAAGGGCATGTTGCTCGACAACTCACTGTGAGCACTCGAAAAATCACCCGCAGCCATAAAGTTTTGAAAACCCGGTCCGATTCACTTTCCAAGCAAGAAGATTTCTTGCGCACAACGCCTACTGAACCGAATTTGTCATCAGGAGCACAACCATGACAGTCATCAACACCAACGTCAAGTCTCTGATCGCCCAACAGGCGTTGACGGTGAACAACCGGGCGCTCTCCAAGACCATGGAGAAGTTGTCCACGGGCAAGCGCATCAACAGCGCTGCCGATGACGCCGCCGGTCTGTCGATCAGCAACA
>CAYMMK010000002.1:36186-65667 GCA_964391575.1 uncultured Limnohabitans sp. | reverse complement strand
CAGCATGGCCTGGGGCATGACTTCATGCAGCTTCATGGCGTCGTGTCCGGCGCCGCTGGGCAGCCTGAACACGGGCACGCCCAGGGCGGTGACTGCGCTTTCCCACAGGGCCTGCCATGCGGGATCGCTGGGCGCAGCGGCTGCGCGTAAGGTCAGCTCGGTGCTACAGCTGACAGCCCGGCGATCGCAAATGGCCTGCAGCTTTGCCATGACGTCGGTCACCAGGGCGTCACGTTGGGTATCGGTGGGGGCGCGCAGGTCCATGCTGAAGGTGCAGCGACCGGGCACCACGTTGATGGAGCCGTTGGGCACCTGCAGTTGTCCGATGGTGGCCACAGAGTCACCATCTTGCGCGGCCCGCTGCTCCAAGTAAAGGGCCAGCTCGGCCACGGCGCAAGCGGCATCGCGCCGGCGGTCCATGGGGGTGGTGCCGGCGTGGCTGGCGGTACCGATGATCTCGCACAGGTAGCGCACGCTGCCATTGATCGAGGTGACCACCCCGAGCGGGATGTTGACTTCATTGAGCACCGGGCCCTGTTCGATGTGGACTTCGACAAAACCCAGATAGCGTGACGGATCCCGCCGGATGGCCGGGATGTCCTGCACCGACAGGCCTGCATGCGCCATCGCCTCGCGCATGGTGATGCCCTGGGCGTCCTGCTGGTCCAGCCAGGCCGGGTTGAATTGTCCGATCAACGCGCCCGAGCCGAGGAATGTCGCCCGGTAGCGCTGGCCTTCTTCTTCGGCAAAACCAACAACCTCGATACCAAAGGGCAGGCGCTTGCCTCGTCGGTGCAGTTCATTCACGCAGGCCATGGGCACGAAGATACCCAGCCGTCCGTCGTATTTGCCACCATTGCGGACGGTGTCGTAGTGGCTGCCGGTCAGGAGGTATTTCGCGCCTGTGGTGGCGCCGTGGTATCGGCCTACCACATTGCCCACCGCGTCGATCCCGACTTCGTCGAAACCGCTCTCTCGCATCCATTCACTGATGCGCCGGGCACACAAGCGGTGTGCCTCGGTCAGGTAAGTGACGGTGAGCTGGCCCTTTTCGGCAAAGCCGGGATCGCTGTAGCGGGCCAGTTCTTCCTGCCAGTCCCACACCATGTGGCCCAGTGTCGGCTCGACGCCGAATTTGTCGTTCAGGCGAATCTCGGCGATGCGGTGGATATTTCGCAGGCACTCCTGCCGTTCGAAGTCGGGGTGGCCTTGCAGGCGGCGTTCGAAGGTCTCGATGATCTGCCGCTTGCCCAGACCCGTGCCACGCGGGCCACGCACCGCCAAAATGAAAGGCCAGCCGAACCTGGCGTTGTAGTCGGCATTGAGCTGCTGGATCCTGGCGAACTCGTCGGGTGTGCAGTCGGTCAGACCCGCTTTGGTCTGCTCGTGGGTCGATTCCGTCGTCAGGGTCTTGCTGACCATGGCCTTGCCGGCGAGTTCCGGATGGGCCCGGATCAGGGCCAGTTGCGCATCTCGTCCGGCTTCGCTCAGCACCACGCACAGGGTGTGCTTGAGATGCGCCAGTGACTTGAACGGCCGCTGTTGCAGGGCCTGTGCGACGATCCAGGGAGAATGCTCATACAGGCCATCGAGCATTTGTGCGGCATCCTGGTCGCTGGCGCTGTTGAATTGTTCAAGAGTGATGGGCATAGAAAACTAGACAGGCCTTGGGGCCGCAGGAAGGATGACAAAAGGCAGTCATGCGCACAGCGCAATCCTGCCGTACAGCAGGTTCATTGTTCATGGAAGGGATGAACCGCTTTCCAGTGACGAGCAATGTCGATTCGCCGCGCCACCCAGACCCGTTCGTGCGACTGGATGTGGTCCAGAAAGCGTTGCAGCGCGGTGATGCGACCGGGCCGTCCCAGCAAGCGGCAGTGCATGCCGATGCTCATCATCTTGGGGGCGTTGTCACCGTTCGGGTCTCCCTCGGCGTACAAAGCGTCGAAAGTGTCCTTCATGTAGTGAAAGAAGGGGTCGGCGTGGGAATACCCCTGCGGCAGCGCAAAGCGCATGTCGTTGCAGTCGAGCGTGTAGGGCACGATCAGTTGTGGCACGACACTTCCGTCGGTCTTGCGCACCTTCATCCAGAAAGGCAGGTCATCGCCGTAGTAGTCGCTGTCGTATTCAAAGCCTCCAAAGTCGGCCACCAGGCGGCGGGTATTGGGGCTGTCGCGCCCGGTGTACCAGCCCAAGGGGCGCTCGCCGGTCAGCTTTTGCAGGATGTCCATGGCTTGGGCCATGTGCGCGCGCTCGGTGGCTTCGTCGATGTTCTGGTAGTGGATCCACTTGAGGCCGTGGCAGGCGATGTCATAGCCTCGTTCCTTGAATGCAGCGGTCACGTCATCGTGCTTTTGCAGTGCCGTGGCGACACCGAATACAGTGAGCGGCAACTGCCGCTTTTCAAATTCGCGCAGGATGCGCCACACACCTGCCCGCGAGCCATATTCGTAAATACCCTCCATGCTGATGTGGCGGGCTTCAAAAGCAGCGGGATTGAACATTTCGGACAGAAACTGTTCGCTGGCCTTGTCGCCGTGCAGCACGCTGTTCTCGCCGCCTTCTTCGTAGTTCAGCACGAATTGCACCGCCACGCGGGCACCGCCGGGCCACTGGGCGTGCGGCAACTGGCGACCGTAGCCCTTGAGGTCGCGCGGGTAGTCAAGGGTGCTGTCGTAAATGCTCATGGTGTTTCAGGACAAGGCGATCGAGATGTCATGGGTAGGAACCTTGCGGTCGAAAATCAGTCCTGCTTCCACGTGCAGTAAATGGTCGTTCATGAGTTTGACGGCGCGTTCGGTGTCCCTGGCCGCCAGGGCGGACACGATCTGCTCGTGTTCATCGGTCGAGTGCTGAGCTTCCGAGCGGGATTGGTACATCAGGGTGATGAGCGCGCAGCGGGAGATCAGTTCGCCGAGCATCTGCGCCAGCACCTGGTTGCCCATCAGCTCGGCCATATGCACATGGAAATCACCGAGCAATTCGGTGCGTCCCGAGACATCCCCCCTGGCTACGGCGTCCCGTTCCTGTTGTATATGGGCGCGCAAGGACTTGATCCTGGCCGGCGAGACGGCACTGGCGAATTCGCGCGTCATCTGCGTCTCCAGCATCCGGCGCACGGCGAACACCTGCTGGGCTTCTTCGACCGATGGCGCGGCGACAAAGGCACCGCGGGCGGGCTCCATGCGGATGAGCCGGTTTTGCGAAAGTTGGAACAGGGCCTGCCGCACCAAGGTGCGCGAGACGCCAAAATGGTCGGCCAGCTTTTGCTCGGCCAGCTTGGCCCCCGGCAATAGCCGGTGTTCCACGATGGCGCGGGTGAGCGCCTCGACAATGCTGTGGGTGGTGGAGGTTTCTTTGGCTGAAGCTTCTTCCATGACGGGATCATAGCCAGGAAAACCAAAACTGTATACACTCCGGTCGACTGTCAGGTTTTCTCACAGAGTCAGGACACCCCATGGGCTTGAGTACACATGTTCTGGACACCATGCACGGCTGCCCGGCAGCCGGTATGGCGGTCTCCCTCTACACCACCGACGGCGACATGGCCCGTCTGGTCAAATCCTTCGTTCTGAACAATGACGGGCGCAATCCCGATGGCCCCCTGTACGACAACGCCAGTTTGCGCAAGGGGACCTACCGGCTGGTGTTCGACGTGGGAGGCTATTTCAAGGCCCGGGGTGTTCCGCTGCCCGAACCCAATTTCCTCGATCGCGTGGCGCTGGACTTCGGGGTCGCTCACGAAGACCAGCACTATCACGTGCCCTTGCTGGTCAGCCCCTGGAGTTACTCGACGTACCGAGGATCCTGAACCGGTTTGCAGAAACCGGGATCTGACCCCAATTTGAAAATTGGGGTCAGATCCCGATTATTTCGCCTGCTGACGGTCCCGATTCCCTAGAATCAAGGCACACCCATCCCCCCGCCCGCACCATGACCCCAGTCACCAACACCGTGCGCTTTGTGCTCGACGGCCGCATTGTCGAAGCCCAGGGCAAACGCCGCACCACCACCGTTCTCGACTATCTGCGTGAACAACTTCAGCGCACCGGCACCAAGGAAGGCTGCGCCGAAGGCGATTGCGGCGCTTGTGTGGTGATGGTGGGAGAGCTCAATGCGGCAGGCACTGCGGTGGACTATGTGCCGGTCAATGCCTGCATCCAGTTGTTGCCGACCCTCGACGGCAAATCGGTCAAGACGGTCGAAAGCCTGAAGCGGGCCGACGGTAACCTGCACCCGGTCCAGGACGAGATGGTCCAATGCCACGGATCCCAATGTGGCTTTTGCACACCCGGGATCGTGATGAGTCTGGTCCATCTGGTGCAGGAGGTGCCCGAACCCAGCCGCCAGCAGATCACAGATTCGCTGTCCGGCAATCTGTGCCGCTGTACCGGCTACAAGCCGATCATCGAAGCGGCAACCAAGGCCTGCATGCGCAGGAGCGAACTCAAACTTGACGACAGCGCCGATATCCCCTTGCTCAGGGAGATTGCGCGCAGCAAGACCCCCACCCTGAGCCTGGACGGCGAGATCATCGTGCAGCCTGTGGTGCGTACCCGCAAAGGTAACGAATTCGTGTCACCGGCCACCTTGGCCGAGGTGGCGGATTACCTGGTCAAACACCCGACAACCACGCTGCTGGCGGGCAGCACGGAGATCGGCCTGCAGGTCAATAAGCAGTTCAGGCGTCCCGAGCACATCATGTATCTGGGCAATGTGGCCGAATTGCGTCAGGTCACCGAGACCGACAGGCTCTGGCGGATAGGCGCAGCTGTCTCCCTGACGGCCGTTGAGCATCGGTTGGCCGGAGCCTACCCCGACTTTGCCGAAGTCCTGCGCCGCTTTGGCTCGCCGCCCATCCGATCCACGGCCACGCTGGCCGGCAACATTGCCAACGGTTCGCCGATCGGCGACACGATGCCCTGCCTGATGGCGCTTGGTGCCACCCTGGTGCTGCGCTGTGGCGCCAAGACCCGTTCCGTGCCGCTCGATCAGTTCTACACCGGGCAGAAACGCAACGTGCTGCAGGCCGGCGAATTCATCGAAGCCATTGAGTTGCCCAAGCCGGTGCCTGGCCAGGTGTTTCGCGCCCACAAGATCAGCAAGCGATTCGAACAGGACATCTCGGCCACCTGTGGGGCCATCAGCTACCGACTGGCGGACGGCAATCTCAGTGGCGTCAGGCTTGCTTACAACGGACTGGCCCCATCGCCCTGTCGCGCGCCTCGTCTGGAGGCCTTGCTTGAGGGCCGTGCGCCTGGCGATGTGAAAGCGGCCGACCTGGACGCGGCGATTGCCGAAAGTTTTGTGGCCCGCGACGGACTGCGAGCCACCTGGGCCTATCGCGCGCTGGTGGCCCGCAACCTGGTCCTCGAATTCATTGAAGAACCCAGCCCGGAGGTGGCCTAAATGAATGCACCCATCAACATCAGGAACCTGCTGCCCGACTCCAATGTGCAGCAGGGCACCGGGATCGTGCACGAATCGGCGCATCTGCATGTGACCGGCGCGGCCACCTACACCGATGACATTCCCGAACTCGCAGGCACGCTCTACGCGGCCCTGATCAAGTCTCCGGTTGCCCACGGCGAGCTGATCGGCGAGGGGATCGATCGTCAGGCCCTCCTCCAGGCGCATGGCGTGGTGGCCGTGTTCACGGCTCGCGACATTCCCGGCGAGAACAACTGCGGCCCCATCATCCATGACGACCCCTTCCTGGCCGACGGCAAGGTCGAGTTTCTGGGCCAGGCGGTTGCGGTCGTGGTGGCCCGCGACATGCTTTATGCCCGTGAGGCCGCCGCCAAGGCCCTGGTTCAGGTCAGGGAACTCCCGCCCATCCTGACCATTGAAGAAGCCTTGCAGGCCCAGAGCTTCGTCATGCCGGCCAAAGGGATCGTGCGCGGCGATGCCGCCGCTGCGATTGCCGCTGCGCCGCGCAAGATCAAGGGGACCACCCGGACCGGCCAGCAGGAGCAGTTCTACCTTGAAGGCCAGATCACGTATGCCGTGCCCAGGGAAGACGGCCAGCTCACGCTCTACTGCTCCACCCAGCACCCCGATGGCAATCAGCGCGAAGCGGCAGCAGCCCTGAACCTGACCACGAACGACGTGGAAGTGATCTGCCGCCGCATGGGCGGTGGCTTTGGCGGCAAGGAGGGCAACGCCAGCATTTTCAGCCAGAGCGCGGCACTGGCTGCGTTCAAACTGCAAAAGCCGGTCAAGCTGCGCGTCAACCGTGATGACGACATGATGATCACTGGCAAGCGTCATGACTTCCGCATCGATTACGAAGTCGGCTTTGACGACGAAGGGCGTATCCTGGGCGCCGATATCATGCTCGCCTCGCGCTGCGGCTACAGCACCGACTATTCCGGCCCGGTCAATGATCGCGCCTGTCTGCACATCGACAACTGCTACCACATTCCCGCCCTCAAGCTGGTCAGTCACCGCTGCAAGACCCACACCCAGAGCAGCACCGCCTTTCGTGGTTTTGGTGGACCGCAAGGCATGTTTGGCATTGAAACCGTGATTGACGAGATTGCGGCCACGCTGGGCAAGGATCCGCTGGAGGTGCGCAAGCTCAACCTCTACAAGGACCCGGCTGTCAGCGGCACCCCTGACACCATGACCACCCAGTACAACCAGTTGATCGAAGACTGGGTGGGCGACCAGGTGATCGCGCAGCTCGAACAGACATCGAAGTACGCCGAGCGGCGCGCTGCGGTGCAGGCCTACAACGCCAAAAGCAAGTCGCGCAAACGCGGCCTGGCCCTGGTGCCGCTCAAGTTCGGCATCAGTTTCACCGCCACCCACCTCAACCAGGGCGGCGCATTGCTGGTGATCTACATGGATGGTTCGGTCAGCTGCAACCACGGCGGCACCGAGATGGGGCAGGGTCTGAATACCAAGATGGCGCAGGTCTGCGCGGATGGTCTGGGCATCAGCGTGGACAAGGTGCGCGTGACCGCGACCGACTCGCAGAAGGTGCCCAACGCTTCGGCCACCTCGGCCTCGAGCGGCGCCGACATCAACGGCGCGGCCATCATGAACGCCACCGCGCAGATGCGCGAGCGCCTCAAGCCAGTGGCCGCCCGCATGCTGGGCTGTGGGGCCGATGAGGTGACCTTTGCCAACAATGCTGCGCACGGCGGCGGCCAGTCGGTGGCATGGTCGGCCCTGACCAAGCAGGCCTGGCTTGACCGCGTGGGCCTGTCGGTCACCGGCTTTTACATGACGCCCGAGATCAAGTACGACTTCACCACCCTCAACGGTCGCGCCTTTTATTACTATTGCTACGGCGCTGCCGTGAGCGAGGTCGAGATCGACATCCGCACCGGCGAGTGGTGGCTCAAGGGCGTGGACATCGTGCACGATGTGGGCCGCAGCATCAACCCGGCCATCGACAAGGGGCAGATCGAAGGCGCCTACATCCAGGGCATGGGCTGGCTGACCATGGAAGAGTGCATCTGGGACCTTCGCGGCAATGCGAAAGGCGAAGGCCGGGGCAAGCTGCTCACTCACGGTCCGTCCACTTACAAGATCCCGGTGGCCGGCGATGTGCCCGAGCATTTCAATGTGACCTTGTTCGACAACGCCAACCTCAAGCCGACGCCATTCCACAGCAAGGCCACTGGCGAGCCGCCACTCATGCTCGGCCTTTCGGCTTTCTTTGCACTCAAGGACGCCGTGGCCGCCAGCGCCGGTCACAAGACGGTGGTGCACCTGGACGCGCCGGCCACGCCCGAGCGGATCCTGATGGCCTGTGAAAAAGCCCGCTCTGCGGCTGGGCTGTAGCAGGGCAGGAGGCCGGCCGCGGCCCGTTCAGTCCTGGCCCTCGGTGAGGGTGTCGAGCTGGAATCGGCCGCTCTTGTGCCAGAGCCAGACGTCGGTGTAGGTCACAGCGCCCACGCGCTGGGCTGCAGGAAAGGGGGCGGCCGCTCTAACTGTGCGTTCGATCTCGGCCATCACCTCGGGCGCATGACGCGGCGCACGGCGCCAGTTCATGCGCTTGACCAGGCCCTGTGCATCCAGATCGACATCGAGCACCCCGACGGCGTAAAGCATGGGGGGCAATCGGCCCTGGTAGATGCGGTGCCGGTTGTGACCGTACAAATGCGCCGCAGCATCCTTGCGGTATTCGCGCTCGTTGCGGGCCTGCGAGACCGGCCGTGAGGGCGGTGCGGGCGCTGCCACCGGCGGAGGGGGCGGCGCCGGAGCCGGCAGAGGAGGCGGGGCTGGCGCTGCCGGCGGGGGTGCAGGCGGGGGTGCGGGCGGGGGATTGACGGCGCAGCTGGCCAGCAGCACCACGACAGTCCAGGACAGTCGCCTGATCCAGGCGGATCGGCTGTGGGCGGGCGATGTTGGCATACTCATGGTCCTGGTGATTGTGGCACCGTCCGACCCGATCGCCAATCCTGACCGGAACTGCTGTGCACTGGATTGATCACGCCTTGCAACAACTTCTGTCCGAAACCGCGGTCCTGGTGTGCGTGCATCGGACCGAGGGTTCCGTACCGCGCGAGGCCGGCGCCTGCATGCTGGTCTTTGCCGACCAGGTTCACGGCACCGTCGGCGGCGGCCATCTGGAGCACGACGCCATCGCCCATGCGCGAATTCTTTTGCAGACCGATCGCCACCAGGACATGCGCAGGCAGGTGCTGGGCCCCAGCCTGGGGCAATGCTGCGGCGGAGTGGTGGAGTTGCAGTTTGAGCGGGTGCGGGCTGACGATGTTGACTGGTTGCGCAGCCGCCTGAGCGGACCACTGGTGCCGCTGGCCCTGTTTGGTGGGGGCCATGTGGGGCGAGCGCTGGTGCAGGTGCTCGCGCCGCTGCCTTTTGCGGTGCGCTGGATCGACAGCCGAGACGAGATTTTCCCCCGCTCTGTGCCCGCCCGGGTGGCGTGCGAGCACTCTGATCCGGTGCATGGCGCTGTGGCCGATCTGGCGCCGGACAGCCGCGTGCTGATCATGAGTTTCAGCCATGCCGAAGATCTGGACATCGTGCGGGCCTGCCTGCTGCGCATCCGCGAGCGTGGCGATCTTCCCTTTGTCGGACTCATTGGCAGCAAGACCAAATGGGCCACCTTCCGCCATCGCTTGCGCGAGCGCGGATTTTCCGACAGCGAACTCCAGCGCATCACCTGTCCGATCGGCATCGGCGGCATTGCCGGCAAGGCGCCAGAAGTCATTGCCGTCGCGGTGGCGGCACAACTGCTGCAAACTGGACCCAGCATTCCCGTATTGGATGACCGTTGATGACTGTTCCGACGGCCTGAAACTGTATACACTCGAGTGCACTGGCCGCAGCGGTGCCCATGCAGGACCTGCCTGCCGATAAGCGCGGTCGAGATTTTTCTGCTCACAGTGCCCGCGGTGGTGAGCAGGTTGGAGCACACTCATGGAAGCGTACCTGCTTGAATGGGCCAACCTGCTGCTCAGGTGGCTGCATGTGATCACGGCCATTGCCTGGATCGGCTCGTCGTTCTACTTCGTCTTTCTCGACAACAACCTGCAAAGACCCACCTCCCCCGACCTGCTCGAAAAAGGGGTGGACGGAGCCATGTGGGCGGTGCATGGCGGGGGCTTCTACAACCCGCAGAAGTACATGGTGGCGCCCAAGAAAATCCATACCCGGCTGCACTGGTTTTACTGGGAAAGCTACTCCACCTGGCTGAGCGGTTTTGCCCTCTTCACGGTGCTCTATCTCTGGAATGCCGGAACCTTTCTGATCGACAAGTCGCTCATGGACTGGTCGCCCGTCATGGCAGGGGCCAGTGCAGTGGGTTTCCTGGTGGCTTTCTGGCTGGTGTACGACGCCATCTGCCGCATCTTTGGTTTTCGAAAAAATGGCGAGCTGACGGTTGCCGGTCTGATGATCGTGGTGGTGGCCTTCTCATGCTGGCTGACCAACGAGCTGTTCGCCGGCCGAGCAGCCTTCCTGCTGGTGGGCGCCATGATCGCCACCGCCATGAGCGCCAACGTGTTCTTCTGGATCATTCCGGGCCAGCGCAAGGTGGTGGCGGCGATGACCAGCGGCGAGAAATACGATGCCGCCGCCCTGGCCATTCACGGCAAGCGCGGCAAGCAGCGCAGCGTGCACAACACCTATTTCACGCTGCCGGTGATTTTTGCGATGCTCAGTAACCACTACAGCTTTCTCTACACCCACGAGCAGCGCTGGATCCTGCTGTTCGTGATGATGCTTGCCGGCGCGCTGATCCGCCAGTTCTTTGTGCAGCGCCATGCATTCCATCTGGGGCGTGCACGCAACCCCTGGCCTTTTGCGGCTGTGGGGGTGGTCATGATCGTGCTGGTGATCGCGCTCCTGCGGCCTTCGCCGCGGGCCACAGAGGCTGCGGCAGCGGACCCGGTGTCCTACGCCGAACTGCGCACCGTGCTCGATCAGCGCTGCGCCACCTGTCACAACGCCCAGGTGCAGATGAAGAACATCCGGCTCGACAGCCCCGAGGCGGTACGCCAGCATGCCCAGGGCATTTATCAGCAGGTGGTGATCACACGCCAGATGCCGATGAACAACACCACCGGCATCACCGAGGGCGAACGCCAGCTGATCGAGCGTTGGTTCAAGGGGGGCGCCTTGGTGCCGTGAGGCATCAGCCCTGGGCTTGCTGGCGCTCTTGATAGGATGCTGCCCATGGATGACGCCATCCACCATCCCTCTGCCTTTTTGCGCGCCCTGTTTGATGAGGCCGTACGCCGCGCCATGCCGCTGCACAACATGGCTGCCGTCCTACCGCCCGTGCCCAGGGGGCGCACGCTGGTGCTGGGGGCCGGCAAGGCGGGCGGTGCCATGGTGCATGCGCTCGAGGCCCTGTGGCCGCAGGACGCGCCACTGTCGGGCCTGGTGGTCACGCGCTACGGCCACATCCCCAAGCGTCCTTCAGGGCTAAAGGAGCGCATCGAGATCGTGGAGGCTGCCCACCCGGTACCCGATGCCGCCGGGCTGCAAGCGGCCGAGCGCATCCTGGCGCTCACCCACGGCCTCACGCCCGACGATCTGGTGTTGTGTCTGATCTCGGGCGGGGGCTCGGCCCTGCTGACCCTGCCCGCCGAGGGCCTGACCCTGGCCGACAAGCAGCGCATCAATCAGGAACTGCTGCACAGCGGCGCCAACATCACCGAGATGAACTGCGTGCGCAAGCACCTGTCGCGCATCAAGGGCGGTCGTCTGGCGGCCGCCTGTGCCCCAGCAAAGGTGGTGACGCTCACCATCAGCGATGTGCCCGGTGACGACCCTTCGGTGATTGCCAGTGGCCCCACCGTGCCCGACGCCACCACCTGCGCGGATGCGCTGGCCACCCTGCGCCGCTACCGCATCGCCGTGCCGCCCGCCATCGAGGCGGCGCTGGAGGCAGGGGCACTGGAAACCCCCAAGCCCGGTGACGCCTGCTTTGTCGGGCAGGAAGTGCGCATGATCGCCACGCCCATGCAGTCGCTGCAGGCGTCGGCCGAGCTCGCCCGTGCCCATGGCATCGTGGCCCATGTGCTGAGCGACGAGATCGAGGGCGAATCGCGCGAGGTGGGCAAGGTGCATGCCGCGCTGGCCCGAGCGGTGGCGCGCGGGCAGGGCGCTTTTGCCAAGCCCTGCGTGATCCTGAGCGGCGGCGAAACCACTGTCACCGTGCGCGACTTGCCTGCCGGTCTGCAGCGCGGGCGCGGCGGACGTGCGGGCGAATTCTGCATGGGCCTGGCTCAGGCCTTGCAGGGCCAAAGTGGCGTCTGGGCCCTGGCGGCCGACACCGATGGCATCGACGGCATGGAAGACAACGCGGGTGCGCTGGTGACGCCCGACACCCTGGCACGGGCCGAGGCTCTGGGCCTGAAGTTGTCGGACCATCTGCTGCGCAACGATGCCCATGGCTTTTTCAGCGCCCTGGACGACCTGGTGGTGACCGGACCCACGAACACCAACGTCAACGACTTCCGCGCCATCTTGGTGCTCTGAGTCCCGTTTGACACGGATCAATGCGCTGAGCTCCGTGATCGGGCACATTGCTGTCCATGTTTGCGGCCATCTCTTTTGTCACCCCCGAAGCGAGCCAGCGCCTCGCGCCTGGAACGGTGTTGTTGCGACGGGGGGAGTGCACAGACCAGGTGCTGCACCTGGAGCGGGGCCGCGTCATGCTGGGCCTGCTCGATCAGAGGGGGTTGCACCACCAGCTGGGGGTGGTGGAGGGGCCTTTCTGGCTGGAAGCGTCTTCGGGCCTGCTGGGCCTGCCCCATGCGGTCGATGCCGTGGCCGAAACCGTTGTGAGTCTGCAATCCGTGGCTTTGGCCGACTTCCGAAACCATGTGGACCGCCTGCCCGAACCCTCGCGTTCGCTGCTGTCGGACCTGGCGCGCGCCCAGCGCCAACAGACCGAACTGGCCATCAGCCGGCTGGTCAAGGATGCCGATGCGCGTTGCGCCGGATGGCTGATGCAGCACGCCGAGCGCGACCCGTCCACCAACCGCCTGCAGGTCAGCCTGCATGAGCGCAAACGCAGCATTGCCACACAACTGGGTATCGCACCCGAGACCTTCTCGCGCATCCTGCGCCAGCTGCGCGAGCGTGAACTCATCAGCGGCCGCGGCCGCGTGCTGCAGCTGACCAACCCCGATGCCCTGCGCGCCCTGGCCGGTACCTGAACTCAATCCCCGACGATCTTGCGCTCGCGGATGATGGCGCCAAAGCGCTTTGAATCTTCGCTGGCCTTGGCCGCGAATTCGGCGGGGCTGATCGGCAGCGCTTCGCCGCCCAGCGCCTGGATGCGCTCCCTCACGGCGGCTGTGCCGAGGATGCGGTTGATCTCTCGGTTCAGGCGGGCGACCACCTCGGCTGGGGTGCCAGCGGGGGCGTAGAAGCCGAACACGGTGTCGGCATCAAAACCTTTGAGTCCAGCCTCCTCGAGTGTGGGCGTCTGCGGGAACAGCGGCGAGCGCTTGGGACTGCCCACGGCCAGCAGCTTGAGCTTGCCCGCGCGCACCTGGTTCAGACCAATGCCCGGATCGAAATAAAAGTCGATCTGCCCGGCCAGCAAATCCTGCAAGGCCGGTGCTGCGCCACGGTAAGGCACATGCACCGCAAACAGGCCGGCCTGGCTTTTCATCATCTCGCCCGCCAGGTGCGGCGAACTCCCGTTGCCCGCCGAGCCATACGACAGGCGGCCCGGGTTGGCTTTCACATAAGCCAAAAACTCCTGGATGGTGTTGACAGGCAGGGCGGGCTTGGCCATCAGAAAGACCAGCACCCTGGCGGCTGCGGCCACGGGCGTCAGGTCCTTGGCGGGGTCAAAGGGCATGCGGGCATAGATGTGCGGGTTGACCGACACCATGCCGCCCGAACTCATGAGCAGGGTGTAGCCATCGGCTGCTGACTTGGCCACCACCTCGCCGCCCAGGTTGCCGTTGGCGCCAGCACGGTTTTCCACCACCACGGGCTGGCCCAGCGCTTCGGCCAGTGGCACGCTGATGGCCCGGGCGATCTGGTCGGCCGCGCCGCCGGGCGGAAAGTTGACCACCACTTTGACCGGCTTGCTCGGCCAGTTCTGGGCCATGGCTGCGGGCAGGGCCAGCGCCAGCAGGGTGGCCAGTGCCATGCGGCGAACGGTGCGTTTGTAGGTCATGTTTTGTCTCCAGTTGTGAGGGTTCAGGCGCGGCCGGTGCGCGGGTTTTTCATCCAGAGGATCGGTTTTTCCGGCACAGGGCGAGCGGGTGCGCCGTGCTGCACCAGGGCCTGGTCGAGTGCCTGTCCGGCTTCGTCCTGCAAGGCGGCCTGACGCCAGCGGGCGATGGTCTGCGCCTGTTCCTGCGCATCAGCATCGCCGCTCAGACCGTGGACCAGGATGTGCTGCAGGTTCTGGCGCGAACGGTCGTGCGTGCTGCCATAGCCCTTGACGAGCTGGCCGCAGCGTGCCACCTCCAGCCCCAGTGCGGGGCTGCGTTGCGTGGCCAGCACCAGCGCATCGAGCCATTGACCGATCCGGGCCTGCTCGTCGGCATAGCGGCTGCCCCAGGGCCGGGCAAAGCGCTGCGCAGCCAGCAGTCGCAGCATGGCCAGGCCTGTGAACGAGTGCGTCGCCACCTTGATCGGAAAAGCCCAGGGGTTTTGGCCGCGAGCCACGCGCTGGCGGTCCCAGCGCAGCAGGGGCCGGGCCAGGGCGGTGGGCAGCAGGGCCGCGATTTCAGGGATGCCGGGCTTGAAGTGGTCGTAGATCTTGAGCAGGTCACGCTCGCCCGCTTTGGCCTCCTGGCGCACACGCGCCATGCGGCTGGCGCGGCCCTTGAGGTCGGCCACGCGGATGATGTCGTCGAAGGCCATCCACAGCGCCAGCCAGCGCGCAGCCTCGCGCGTGATGGGGTGCTCGCTCGGCGCATGGGACCGTCCGGCCCTCTCGGCCACCAGCACGGCCTGCAGGCGCTGCAGGTACAGGCGGGCATAGGCCGTGCCCTGGTAGTCGATCAGGCGCGCATGGCCCAGGGCCAGCACCTCGTGCACGTCGGCCGGAAAGGCCGCGGCCAATTCGGCCGTCAGCGCTGGCGCTGCGGGGGCGGGGGGTGTGGCCAGCAGCGCGTCCAGGTAGCGCGCTTGTTCGCGCTGGCGCGTGATGGCTTCAAAGCCCAGATCGAAGCCCTTGCGGCTGGCCCGGGCGCTGGCACTGTCACCCGCCAGCACCGCGTGGTAAGCCGCGCGCGCAAAGGGCAGCAGGTCACTGGCCGCGATGCAGCCGAGCATGACGGCGCTGACCACGGTGCCCGCCTGCCGGGTGAGGGTGGCCATGTCGAGCACATGGTGGGCCAGGCTGTGGCTGGCCACCAGCTGCATCAGCTGCTCACCATCGCGGCGGCCATCGCCCATGACCATTTTTTCGGCGGTGGTCAGGGTGCGGCCGTTGTGGCTGATGACCCGCGTGCGCACATTCGAGACCATGCCCAGACCGATCTGGCGCGCGGTTTCCAGCAGTTCGGACGACACCAGCGCGTCCAGGCGGCCGGGCAGGGGATTGAGACCCAGCACCGGGCGGCGGCCCCCCAGCTTGCTGGCGGGCTCGGGGTGGATTTCAAGGTAGTAGGTGGTGGCGCCGGTGCGCTGCGCCACGCCGGGCACCGAGGTGGCCTGCGCCGGGTGGTCGCTGTGGCGGGCCACGGCCACCAGCCAGTCGGCCAGCACGCTGCCGCCTTCGCCACCGAGGGCGCACAGCAGGATCGAAATCGGTTGTTTCATGGTCATCAGGCTTTTTGCAGCAGGCGACGGGCGGCGGCCTGCAGGCTGCTGCGCAGGCGTTCTGGCCAGCGGGCGTTTTGCACCACCTCGGCGCGGTAAAACGAGGGGCAGAGCGTGGCCGCGTGGGCGTTGGCGCCGCACAGGCCGCAGCCCACACAGCCGTCGATCACGGTGGCCACCGGGTCCACCTTGAGCGGGTCGGGGTTGTCCTTGAGGGTGAGGGTGGGGCAGCCCGACAGGCGGATGCAGGCGTGGTCGCCGTTGCACACGTCGTCGTCAACGCCGTATTTCACGCGCTCCACCCGTTCGCCCTGGGCCAGCAGCGAGGCCAGCCAGGGCTTGATGCGCCGCTGGCGTTCGAGCTGGCATTCGCCCTCGGCCACGATGACTTTCAGGCCCTGAAAGCTGGTGGTGAAGGCCTCGGTCAGCGTGGCTTTCATCTCATCGACATGGTAGGTGTGCACCGTGCGCAGCAACTGCACGCCCAGGCCCTTGAGCGTGGACTCGATGGTCTGGTTGGTGTGGACCAGGCTCTGGAGCTTGTCGCCTGCGGCTTCCTTGGCCGCTTCTTCGGGGGTGTTGAAGATGTCTTGCGTGCCGGTGGCCGAGGTGTAGCCGTTCTTGAAGATCAAGAGCACCGCGTCGTCGCCGTTGAAGAGCGCGCTTTGCACGCCGGTCAGCAGGCCGTTGTGCCAAAAGCCGCCGTCGCCCATGACCGAGAGCACTCGCCGCTTCATGAGCGGCGACACGCCTGCGCGGCTGGCCAGGCTCATGCCGTAGCCCAAGATGGAGTGGCCCACCGAGAAGGGCTCGAAGGTGGCCAGCGCATGGCAGCCGATGTCGCCCGAAATGTGCACCGGGCCCACGTCCTGCTGGGCCAGCTTGAGGGCCGAGAACACCGGTCGCTCGGGGCAGCCGATGCACATGCCCGGCGGACGCGCGGGCAGGGGCGTGCCCAGCGTCTGCTGCACCGCCTGGCGTCGCGCCGCATTGCCCTGCAGCCACTGGCGGGTGGACTCGGGCACAGCGCCCGGGCGGTGCTTGTCCAGAAACGCCAGCAGGCCACCCGCCATGACTTCGGCCGTGTACTCGCCACCCGAGGGCAGCATGTCCTTGCCATGCAGCGGGGTCTGCAGGTCCTGGCGGCGCAGGGCCAGCGCGAGTTCCTGCTCGATGTACTCGGGCTGGCCTTCTTCGAGCAGCAGCACCGCTTTCTTTTCCGCGCAAAAGCGGGTGAGTGCTTCGGGCACCAGCGGCCAGGCCACGTTGAGCACATGGATGGCCAGGCTGCACTGACCAAAGGCATCGGCCAGTCCAAACTGCTGCAGGGTGCGGATCAGCGTGTTGTAGAGGCCGCCCTGCACGATCAGGCCCAGGTCGGCGTGTTCGCCGCCTTCAAAGGTTTCGTTGAGCTGGTGCTCGGTGATGAAGCGGCGCGCGGCCGGAATCCGTTCCTGCGACTTGAGCTTTTCATGCACAAAGGTCACGGGCGGGTGGGCCAGCCGCATGTAGTCAAAGCGCGAGGGGTCGGGGATCAGGTTCTGCTTGGACCAGCGAGGCGCCACATTGTCAAGGGCCTCGAAGCTGCCGCGCACATGGCAGGCGCGGATGCGCAGTTCCAGCAGCACGGGCATGTGGCTGGCTTCGCTCAGCTCAAAGCCTTTTTGCACCATGTGCACCATCTGCGGCAGGTCGGGGCGGGGGTCCAGCAGGCACATGCCCGACTTGAGTGCGTAGGCGTGGGTGCGCTCCTGGATCACGCTGGCGCCTTCGCCGTAGTCTTCACCCACCACGATCAGCACGCCGCCCGTCACGCCCGGCGAAGACAGGTTGGACAGCGCATCGGCCGCCACATTGGTACCGACAATCGATTTCCAGGTCACGGCGCCGCGCACCGGGTAATGGATGGACGCGCCGAGCATGGCCGCGGCCGAGGCCTCGTTGGAGCAGGCCTCCACATGCACGCCCAGCTCGTCCATGTAGGGCTTGGCCTGCACCATCACGTCCAGCAGGTGGGAGACTGGTGCGCCCTGGTAGCCGCCCACATAGGACACGCCCGACTGCAGCAGCGCCTTGGTGATGGCCAAAATGCCTTCGCCGTGGAAGGTCTGGCCGCGTCCCAGGCGCAAGGCCTTGATTTCTTCGTGGAATGAAACTTCCAAAATCGGCTCCGTGAAATGATGGGTCGAGTGTGGTGGCTTCTTCACCATCCATCAATAAAATAATGAAGATATCTAATATGCATTGAATGAATATCAACGACATCGATCTCAACCTGCTGCGCCTGTTTGACATGGTCTGGCGCTACCGCCATGTCAGCGAAGCCGCGCAACGCCTGGGTTTGTCCCAGCCTGCCGCCAGCCAGGGGCTGGCCCGGTTGCGGCGACTGTTGGGCGATGCCCTGTTTGAGCGCAGCAGCACCGGGGTGCGCCCAACCCCGCTGGCCGAGCGGCTGGCGCCCACGGTGCAGGCGGCTTTGACGATGCTGGAACAGGCCCTGAACGACAGCGCGGTGTTTGAGCCGCGCCAATCCCAACGGCGCTGGCGCCTGCACCTGAGCGACATCGGAGAAGCGCGGTTCCTGCCCGATTTGGTGCGTCGCCTCGCGATCGAGGGGCCGGGCATGCAAATCGAGGCCCAGCCGCTGGCCCACCGGCACATTGGCGCCGCACTGCAAGGCGGGCAGCTGGATCTGGCGATCGGCTTTTTGCCTGACGTGGCGGACACTTTGCAGCAGCCCCTGCTGTGTGATCGCTACGTGGTGCTCCTGCGCAAAGGGCATGAGGTGGCGCAACGCTGGCGCACCAACCCTTGTCCCGAGGTGCTCTCGCAGCTGGAATTTGCCGCCGTGCGCACGCACTCGGACACGCTTCGGATCCTGGAGCGCATGCAGTGGCAGCAGCGTCTGCGGCTGACGGTCAGCCATTTCCTGTCCTTGCCGGGCATCGTTGGCTCCAGCGACCTGGCGGTGCTGATGCCGCGCAATTTCGCACGTGGCTTTGTGACCTCGCAAACGCTGGAGATGCTCGAGCCGGATTTGCCCTGGCTGGACTTCACCGTCTCCATGCACTGGAGCCGACGATTCGACAAGGAGCCCGGCCTGCAGTGGCTGAGGGCCGAGGTCATCAAACTGTTTTGCACTTCCCCTTCGGATGCTTCCCATGACTTCAATTCGTCCCTATTTGAGTGAAACCGAAGCCCCGACCCGCGCCGAGGTCGATGCCCTGCCGGGCTTGACCCTGCTGGAGTTCGGCACCGGCTGGTGCGGCCACTGCCGGGCCGCGCAGCCTGGGCTGGCCGAGGTGCTGGCACAGCAGCCGCAGTGGCGCCACCTCAAGGTGGAGGACGGACCGGGCCGTCCCCTGGGGCGCAGCTACCGCGTCAAGCTCTGGCCCACGCTGGTGCTGCTCAGGGACGGGCAGGAAGTGGCGCGGCTGGTCCGTCCGACGCTGACAAATGACATCCGGCAGGCCCTGGCTTCAGCTTAGGCGCTTGCCTGCAAGCGAAGGGTTCGCTGGTCCGGGCCTTCAATCCCCAGCAGGGCTGGCTCCTGCAAGGGGCGGGGCGTTGAAAATATCTGGATACTGTATGAAAATACAGTTATGCCTTCTCCCTCCGACCCCGGTTTCGTCTCCGTCCCCCTCAGTGCCCTCAAGGGCCGAGGCAGCGCCACGCAGCTGGCCCACCGCTTTGAACAAGACAGCCGCGAACCCTTTGACGATGGCTGGCTCCAGGACCACCAGGCACCGGCGCCGCCCGCCACCAGCTGGGTCTGGGAGGACTGCCAATCGGCCATCACCCGCAACACCTCGCCCGACATCGGTTTTGACCGCTCGATCAACCCTTACCGAGGGTGCGAACACGGCTGCGCTTATTGTTATGCGCGGCCCTCGCACAGCTACTTGGGGCTGTCACCGGGGCTGGATTTTGAAACCCGTCTCATCGCCAAGCGTGGTTTGCCCGAGCGGCTCCTCCATGAGCTGGCCAGTCCGCGGTACCGTCCCGGCCTGCTGGCGCTGGGCACCGTGACCGATGCCTGGCAGCCGCTCGAGCGAGAGCTGGGGCTTTCGCGCCAGGTGCTGCAAGTGCTGGCCGACTGCCGGCACCCGGTGACCATGGTCACCAAGGGCAGCGGCATCGAGCGCGACCTCGATCTGCTGGCCCCCATGGCTGCACGGCAGCAGGCAGGGGTGGTGGTGAGTGTGACCACGCTCGACCCGGTGCTGGCCCGGCGCATGGAACCTCGTGCACCCGCCCCATGGCGCCGGCTGCGCACCATCCGCACCCTGGCCGATGCGGGTATTGCGGTGGGTGTGAGTGTCTCGCCCCAGATTCTGTTTCTCAATGACGATATGGAGCAGGTGCTCGATGCAGCCTACCAGGCCGGTGCTCGCACGGCTTTTTATGTGGTGCTGCGCCTGCCCTGGGAGCTGGCCTCCCTGTGGCGCCAGTGGCTGCAGCTGCACTATCCCGAGCGCGCCGGGCGCGTGATGGCCCGCATTGCAGACCTGCGCGGCGGCAAGGACTACGACGCCAGCTTTGCCACGCGCCGAACTGGCGAGGGATTGTGGGCGCAGCTGATTGCTCAGCGCTTTGCCAAGACCTGTGCTCGGCTGGGCTACAACCGTGAACGCCCGAGCTGGCGTATCGATGATTTCAGACCCCCGTCGCATTCGCGCCAGATGGGACTGTTCTGAGGGCTGCACAATCATGGGCGCATGGCAGGCCGGTGAAATCCGGAAAGCTGTGCGTCATCTCATGGCCTGCAAAACAAGCAAAAGGAGGCACCATGAAAGAACTCCCTTACGGCTGGGTGGTGGTCTGGGCCACCTTTGTCTGCCTGGCCATCATCTTTGGTGTTTCCTATTCCTTCGCGGCCTTCTTCGAGTCGTTTGCCAGCGAATTCTCGGCGCAGCGTGCCGATGTGTCCTGGATCTTCGGTCTCTCGGGCTTTGTGTACTTCGTGATGGGCACGCTGGGCGGCATTCTGGCCGACCGTTTCGGACCACGCACGGTGTGTTCCCTGGGCATGGCGCTGATGGCCCTGGGCCTGCTGGCCACGAGCGCAGCCACCAGTCTGTGGATGGTGTACCTCTGCTACGGTGTGCTGGTCGGCCTGGGCATTGCCTTCGTCTACACCCCGTCGATTGCAAGTGTCCAACCCTGGTTCACGGTCCGGCGGGGTCTGGCCGGAGGCATTGCCAGTTCGGGTGTGGGGGCGGGAACGCTGCTCGTGCCGGTGCTGGTGGCCATGGCCATCGGACCCCTGCCATGGCGCGAGGCGATGCGATGGCTTGCCCTCTGCGTGTTGCTGCTCGGTCTGCTGGCGGTCGCCCTGTTGCGCCGGGCTCCGGTTTCGGCGCAGCCAGGTGCTGGCAGCGCGGCCTCGGGCCTGAGCTTGCGCGAGACCCTGCGCACGCCGACATTCCGCTGGTTTTACCTGGCCACGGTGCTGGCCTCGCCGGTGATGTTCATTCCGTTTGCACACCTCTCGGCCTCGGCGCGGGACCTCGGCCTGGACGATGAGGTGGCCGTGAGCCTGGTCGGTCTGATCGGCGTGGGCAGTCTGGTTGGCCGGTTTTCCATCGGACTGCTGGCCGACCGACTCGGCCGTGCACAGACCTTGGTGTTGATGCAACTGTCCATGGCCCTGTCCTACCTGATCTGGGCGGCCGCGGGCGGGCATGTTCTGCTGGTCCTGTTTGCGCTCTGGTTTGGTCTGAGCTATGGCAGCATCGTCTCGCTGCTGCCAGCCCTTTGCATGGACTATTTCGGCGCCAGGGCGGTCGCCAGTGTGGTGGGGGCCCTCTACAGCGGCGCAGCGGTGGGCAACCTGCTGGGCCCGGTCCTGGCCGGGGCCGCATTCGACCACGCCGGTCATTATTTCGCAGTGATGGCGGTGAGCGCGGCGCTCGGTTTGCTGGCCACCTGGGCCTCGTGGAAGATGTTGCGCACGGGGCGGGCGCGCTACTGAGCCTTTCTTGCCGGTTCAGCGATCGGCCAGCGAGTTTGCGCCATCCTCGTACCACCACAGCAGCGCTGCCTCGTAACCTTCCCACACACAGCCGTTGCAGCCACGTCCGCAGCAGGAGGTCGGCTCGGGCGGCGGGTCGCGAAAATCAATGCCGGCCGCCTGCAGGCGGGCCTGAAACTGGGCGATGCCTTGCCGCACCCTTTCACGCTGGGCCTGACCGGCGGGGTCGAGGATGGGGTCGTCTCGGCTGTCGCTCATGCCCCGATTGTCGGGCCTGCGCCAGGCACCGCGGCAGACAGGGCGACTTGCCCCTGCACCACGGTGTGGGCGATCAGACGGTCATCGCCGAGCACGATCATCGCAAACAGCCATTCGGCCAGAGTTTCGGCCTGCGCGGTACGGCGAGCCAGCAGGGGCGTGGCCTGGGGGTTGAGCACCACAAAGTCGGCTTCGCCGCCGGGCAGCAGGTTGCCCACGGTGCCGGGCAAGCCCAGGGCCTGCGCAGCGCCCGCCGTGTGCTGCCACCACAGGTGTTCAGGCGCCAGGCTCAGGCCGGGACGGCCGACATTCTGGCGTGCCACGGTGTAGGCCGCATGCATGGTGTGAAAGGGGCTGAAGCTGGTGCCGCCACCCACATCGCTGGCCAGACCATAACGCAGCTGGGTGCGGTCAGCGGCCGCATAGTCAAAGAAGCCGCTGCCCAGGAACAGGTTGCTGGTGGGGCTGATGGCGGCCACGCTGCCGGTCTCGGCCATGCGGCGGCGGTCTGCGTCATCGAGGTGGATGCTGTGTGCATACACTGCGCGCTTGCGCAGAAGCCCCGCGCGGTCGTAGACGTCAAGGTAGCTGCGTGCCTGCGGAAAAAGTTCGTGGACCCAGCGGATCTCGTCCACGTTTTCAGCCAGGTGTGACTGGATCCACACCTCGGGAAATTGCGCAGCCAGTTCGCCCGCACCCTGCAATTGTTCGGGTGTGCTGGTGGGCGCAAAGCGCGGGGTGATGGCATAGCCCAGCCGGTCGACACCATGCCAGCGCTGGATCAACGCTTCGGTCTGGCGCAGGCTCTTGTGGGTATCGGTGTCACGCAGACCGTCGGGGCTGAAGCGGTCTTGCAGCACCTTGCCGACAATCATGCGCAGCTGACGCGCCTGGGCCGCGGTCATGAAGGCGTCCACCGATTCAGGGTGAGCAGTGGCAAAGCACAGCGCGGTGGTCACACCATTGCGCAGCAGTTCCTGAAGAAAGAAACCGGCCACTTCGCACGCATGCTCAGGGCCGGCGAACTGCTTTTCGTGGGGAAAGGTGTAATGCTCCAGCCAAGGCAGCAGACCCTCGGCGGGAGAGGCGATCACGTCGGTCTGCGGGTAATGCACGTGCAGGTCGACAAAGCCGGGTGCGATACACAGCCCGGGCCACCAGGTCAGGGGTAGGTGCGCAAACTGCGGCGCCAGCTGGGCGTATTCTCCGGATGCCACCACCCGGACAAGACCGTGTGTGTCACGTCCCGTCACCAGCAATCCATCGCTGCAATACCGCAATTCGGCCACGGCCGGATCAGGAAACCAGAGCAGCGCGGCGCGCCATGCGTGGAGTTCGCTCCCAACGATCATTTGCAGATTGTGCCGCACTCTTGATTTTGAGGAGGATCGGCTGCGGCACAATCTGCCGATGCATCACCAATGTGTACAGTCCTGATCGAAGGTCACTGCAGTCCCATCGTGAATCAGTCATGAATGTTCCTTTGCTTTGCCTACAGGGCATCACCAAACGCTACCCTGGCGTGGTGGCCAACCAGGACGTGTCGCTGACCGTGCAGCCCGGCCAGGCCCATGCCGTCCTGGGTGAAAACGGCGCCGGCAAGTCCACCCTGATGAAGATCATCTATGGCACGGTCAAGCCCGATGAGGGCGCGATTGTCTTTCAGGGCCAGCCGGTGCAGATCCGCAACCCTCAGGAGGCCCGGGCCCTGGGCATCAGCATGGTGTTTCAGCATTTCAGCCTGTTCGACACCCTGACCGTCGCTGAAAACGTCTGGCTCGGACTGGACAAATCCCTCTCGCTGGCTGAAGTCACGCGGCGCATCCAGGCCAAGGCCGGCGAGTACGGCCTGGACATCGAGCCTCATCGACCGGTGCACACCCTGGGCGTGGGGGAGATGCAGCGGGTGGAGATCATCCGCGCCCTGCTGTCGAACCCTCGGCTGCTGATCCTCGACGAACCGACCTCGGTGCTCACGCCACAGGCGGTCGAAAAGCTCTTTGTCGTGCTGCACAGGCTGGTCGAGCAGGGCTGCAGCCTGCTCTACATCAGCCATAAGCTGCACGAAATCCGTGCGCTGTGCAGTGCCTGCACCGTGCTGCGCGGCGGGCGTGTGACTGGGGTGTGTGACCCGCGTGAGGAGTCCAATGCCAGCCTCAGCCGTCTGATGATCGGTGCCGAGCCGCCCACGCTGGCTCCCACTCCGCGCACCCCGGGCGACGTGGTGCTGCAGGTGCAGGGCCTGTCACTGCCCAAGGAAGATCCCTTTGGCGTGGACCTTCAGGCCATCAACCTGCAGGTGCGTGCGGGCGAGGTGGTGGGATTGGCGGGGGTGTCGGGCAATGGGCAGCGCGAGCTGCTGTGGGCCTTGTCGGGCGAGGATCGCCGGGCCACGGCCGACAGCATCCGCATGCGTGGTGTTCCGGTCGCGCGGCTGGGGCCCTCTGCCCGCCGCTCGATGGGGCTGCATTTTGTGCCCGAGGAGCGTTTGGGCCGCGGTGCGGTGCCCTCCATGACACTGGCCCAGAACCTCTTGCTCACCCGCAGTGAAGCCCTGGGCCCGGGCGGCTGGATCCGTACCGCCACACTGGCCACGCAGGCGCGCGCAGTGATGGACCGCTTCCGGGTGAAGGCCGCGGGCCCGCAGGCGGCTGCCCGTTCGCTGTCGGGCGGCAATCTGCAGAAGTTCATTGTCGGCCGCGAAATCAGCGCCCAGCCGGGCTTGCTGATTGTCTCGCAACCGACCTGGGGCGTGGATGTCGGGGCTGCAGCGCAAATCCGGGCTGAAATCCTTGCGCTACGCGATGCAGGTTGCGCGGTGCTGGTGGTCAGCGAGGAGCTGGAAGAATTGTTCGAAATTTCGGACCGGTTGCACGTGATCGCCAAGGGACGGCTCTCGCCCGTGCTGTCGCGCCGCGAGGCCACAGTGGAGCTTTTGGGTGCGTGGATGAGCGGGCTGTGGCCGCACCATCAGGAGGGTGCCCATGCTGCGCCTTGAACTGCGCCCCCAGGCTTCCAGACTCTGGACTTGGGCCTCGCCCTTGCTGGCCCTGGCCATCACCGTCATCCTGGGGATTTTGCTATTTGCTGCCCTGGGCAAGGACCCCGTTCGTGGCCTGCAGATGTTTTTCTGGGAGCCACTCAAGAGCACCTATGCGGTGGGCGAGCTGATGGTCAAGGCCACCCCGCTGCTGCTCATTGCCTTGGGCCTGGCGGTGTGCTTTCGCTCGAATGTTTGGAACATCGGCGCCGAGGGCCAGTTTGTCATCGGGGCGGTATGCGCCGGGGGCGTAGCCTTGTTGGCGGACAAGACCACCGGTGGCTGGATCTTGCCAATGGTCCTGCTGGCGGGCGTGTTCGGTGGCATGTTGTGGGCAGGCCTGACGGCGCTGCTGCGCGACCGTTTCAATGCCAATGAAATCCTGGTCAGCCTGATGCTGGTGTATGTGGCCATCATGGTCCTGAGCTATCTGGTCTACGGACCCTGGAAGGATCCCGCCGGCTACAACTTTCCCCAGACCAAGACCTTTGAAAAGGTCACCCAGATTCCGCGTCTGATGAGCGGCTCAAGGGTCCACCTCGGACTGCTGATTGCCCTGGCCGGGGCTGCCTTGTTGTGGGTGTTTCTGTTTCGTACCCGCGCCGGATTTGCCCAGCAGGTCGGCGGGCTGGCACCCATGGCGGCGCGTTACGCCGGTTTTTCATCACGCCAGGCGCTGTGGACGGCCTTGCTGGTTTCGGGGGGGGCGGCCGGGCTGGCCGGTGCCCTGGAGGTCAGCGGACCGATCGGGCAGCTCACCCCCTACGTGCCGGCCGGCTATGGCTTTGCCGCCATCATTGTGGCTTTTGTCGGACGCCTGCATCCGCTGGGCATGGTGCTGTCGGCGGTGCTGATGAGCATGTTCTACATCGGTGGGGAGCTTGCGCAATCGCGGCTGGGTCTGCCCAAGTCGATCACCGGGGTGTTCCAGGGACTGTTGCTGTTTTGCCTGCTGGCCTGTGACACTCTGGTGGCTTACCGGCTGCGCTGGGGCACTGCCCGCAAAGGGCAGGGGGCATGATGGACACCTACGCACTGCTGATCGCCAGCACGCTCAATGCCGGCACAGTGCTGGCCATTGCCGCCCTGGGCCTGCTGATCAATGAAAAAGCCGGGGTGGTGAATCTGGGCGCGGAGGGCATCATGTTGTGCGCCGCGATCGCCGGATTTGCAGCCGTGGTCCATACCGGGCAGGATACGATGGGTTTTCTGGCCGGCATGGGAGCCGGGGCCGTGCTGGCGGCCGTCTTTGGCCTGCTGGTCATCTGGCTGGGCACCAACCAGTACGCCACCGGTCTGGCGCTGAGCCTGTTTGGCGTGGGTTTTTCGGCCTTTGCCGGGATTGGCTATGTGCAGGAAAAACTGCCTGAACGGCCCCACTTCGCGATTCCCGGGCTGGCCGACATTCCTTTGCTGGGAACGGCTCTGTTCAAGCAGCATCCCATGGTCTATGCGGCCATGGCCCTGTGCATTGCACTGATTTGGTTCCTGGACCGGACACGCACCGGACTGGTGCTTCGTGCCGTCGGCGAGTCCCCCGAATCGGCGCATGCGTTGGGTTACCCGGTCCGTCGAATCCGGCTGGCAGCCGTGGTCACGGGGGGAGCGCTGTGTGGCCTGGCTGGGGCCTACCTCTCGGTGATCTACACCCCGTTGTGGGTGGAAGGCATGGTGGCCGGCAAAGGCTGGATTGCCCTGGCATTGACCACGTTTGCCACCTGGCGCCCGGCACGGGTCTTGCTGGGGGCTTATCTGTTCGGCGGCGTGACCATGCTCCAGTTTCACCTCCAGGGGGCCGGGGTCGAGGTGCCAAGCCAATTGCTCAGCGCCTTGCCCTACCTGGCTACCATCGGGGTGCTGGCACTGATTTCACGCAACCCGACATGGATCCGGGTGAATATGCCTGCTTCGTTGGGCAAGCCATTTCATCCGGGCTCATAATGCCGTGTTTCCTCAACCCACCCCGTTCATTAGCAAAGGAACTGACATGACGGATTTCTCCAAGCGTTCGGTTATCAAGCTGGCGGCCCTGACCGCCGTTGCGGCTGCGGTCCTGGTTGGCTGCGGTAAAAAGGAGGAGCCCAAGAAGGCCGAGCCTGCGACCACCAAGGCCGAGCCGCTGAAGATTGCGTTCGCCTATGTCGGCCCTGTCGGTGATGGCGGCTGGACCTTTGCCCACGACAACGGACGCAAGGCCATCGAAAAGGAGTTTGGCGACAAGGTGGTGACCAGCTTTGTTGAGAAAGTGCCCGAAAGTGCGGATGCCGAGCGCGTGATTCGCGACATGGCCCAGCAGGGCAACAAGCTGATTTTCGGCACCACCTTCGGGTACATGGAGCCCATGCTCAAGGTTGCCGCCGACTTCAAGGACGTCAAGTTCGAGCACGCCACCGGCTACAAGAGCGCCGACAACATGCGCACCTATGACAGTCGTACCTACGAAGGCGCCTACATGGCCGGTGTGATTGCCGGCAAAATGACCAAGTCCAACACCCTGGGCGTGGTGGCTTCCATTCCAATTCCTGAAGTGATCCGCAACATCAACACCTTCACGCTGGGTGCACAGTCGGTCAATCCCAAGATCAAGACCAAGGTGGTGTGGGTCAACGAGTGGTTCAATCCGCCCAAGGAGTCCGAGGCTGCCACCTCCCTGATCAACGGTGGCGCAGACATCCTGTTCCAGAACACCGACTCCAGCGCAGTGTTGCAGACCGCTGAAAAAATGGGCAAGCGGGCTTTTGGCTGGGACAGCGACATGACCGCCTATGGTCCCAAGGCCCACCTGGGTTCGGCCATCATCAACTGGGCACCCTACTACATCAAGGCCACCCGTGAAGCGCTCGAAGGCAAGTGGACCGGCAACAGCGGCGTATGGTGGGGGGTCAAAGAGGGCGCGATCGACATGGTCTCAGTGGCCGCTGACGTGCCCGAAGACACCAAAAAGCGCGTCGATGAAATCCGCGCGGGCCTCAAGGACGGCAGCTTCGCGATCTGGAAAGGTCCGATCGTAGGTCAAGACGGCAAGGAAGTGCTGGCCAAGGACGCTGTGGCCGATGACAAGTTCCTTGGAGGCATCAACTTCTACGTCAAGGGCGTCGAAGGCAAAGTGCCCAGCCCCAAGTGATCACTTGGGGCATGCATTGAAAGGGCTGCTTCGGCAGCCCTTTTTTGTCTGCTGGACGTGCTTGCAAACGGAGTCTTGAGCATGACTGTGATCAGCCCACAACACACCCCTCTGGATTGTATTTTTTGCCGCCTGATTGCCAGGAACATTCCTTCGGCGATCGTGGCTGAGGATGCGCAGACATTGGCCTTCATGGATCTCGGCCAGGTCAACCCCGGTCACGTGCTGGTGGCGCTCAGGCGGCATGCCGCGACATTGCTGGACCTCACACCTGATGAAGCGGCGGCGGTCATGCGCACCGCTCACCGGGTGGCACTGGCGATCAGGGCCGCTTTTGATCCCCCGGGCCTGACACTGCTGCAGGCCAACGGCCGCGAGGGTGACCAGACGGTGTTCCACTTTCACCTGCACGTGGTGCCCCGCCATGCGAGCGATGGCATCACGTTGGCCTGGCCACGCAAGGATCCCGAGCCGCAGGTGCTGGAAGGCTATGCCCAGCGACTGCGCGAGGCGCTGGCCGATCGGCCTTGACGGACATGGCCAGCTGCACAAGCATCCGCTCGAACGGGAGTCAGCCATGTTCAAAGTCCACGCCATTGCCCCGAACCGCCTGCCCGAGCTTCTACGGGCCATGCCCAAGGCCGAGCTGCACATCCACATCGAAGGCTCGCTTGAACCCGAAATGATTTTCGCGCTGGCGCAGCGCAACGGCGTTCAGCTGCCGTACCCCAACGTCGAGGCCCTGCGCGCGGCCTATGCCTTCACCGACCTGCAAAGCTTTCTGGACCTGTATTACGCCGGCGCCAGCGTGCTGCTGACCGAGCAGGACTTTTACGACATGGCCTGGGCCTATTTTCAAAAGGCCAAGGCCGACCATGTGGTGCGGGCCGAGCTGTTTTTCGATCCGCAAACCCACACGGCCAGGGGCGTGCCGATGCAGGCCGTGATCGAAGGCCTGAGCCGCGCCTGCGCCGATGCGAATGCGCAGCTGGGCATCAGCGCCGACCTGATCCTGTGTTTTTTGCGCCACCTGTCCGAAGACGATGCCCTGGCCACGCTCGAAGCGGCCATGCCCTGGCGTGGGCACTTCATCGGTGTGGGGCTCGATTCGAGCGAGGTGGGTCATCCACCGGAAAAATTTGCCCGGGCGTTTGCGCGGGCGCGCGCCCATGGCTTGCATGTGGTGGCCCATGCGGGCGAGGAGGGGCCGCCCGCCTACATCTGGAGTGCGCTGGATGGGCTCAAGGTCGAACGCATCGACCACGGCGTGCAGGCCATGCACGATGCGGCGCTCATGCAGCGTCTGGTGGACACACAGATGCCGCTCACCGTCTGCCCGCTGTCCAACCTCAAGCTCTGCGTTTTCAAGGACCTGTCGGACCACAACCTGGGCCGCATGCTGGAAGCCGGGGTGCGCGTGACGGTCAACTCGGACGACCCGGCCTACTTTGGCGGCTATTTGCTCGAGAACTACCTGCAGACCTTCCAGGCCCTGCACCTGGGCGCCCCGCACGCCTACCGCCTGGCTGCCAACAGCATCGAGGCGAGCTTTGCACCCGAGGAAGACAAGCACCGCTGGATGCACGAGCTCAAGCAGGTGTTCCAGCAATTCACCGAGCACGATTGATGGGTCGCCTTCAGCATGCCACGGAGGCCCGAACCCATGAGTCGATGGCGTTGTTGGCCGAAAAGCGGCATAGGCGGGACTGGGCACATGCCTTGCGCACAGGGTGGATGCCCAGAGACTGAGTCAGGAAGCACCTGCCGGGAAAGAATACAAGGAGAAAATCAATGTTGTTTGCTGTCACAGGAATTGGGGTCAGATCCCAATTGTTCAAAGCAGCCATCAAACCCCGGACAACA
>CAYMMK010000002.1:0-36086 GCA_964391575.1 uncultured Limnohabitans sp. | reverse complement strand
TCAAACCCCGGACAACACCATGTCCAATGCTGTTACCAGAGCGTTGGATTGCAGGGCGAGGTTTTCAACCCTGCGCTTGAGTTGCCGAGTGGGCAAAGGTGCTGTGAAGTGTGTCAGGGCACGCAGTGTCTGGCCTTGCACAGTGATCGATGGACAAAGTTTTTCTGGTGCCGGACCTGCGTAGTCTGGTGTTGCCAGCGGAATCACCAAACGTGTGGCCAAAGCGTCCAGCAAATCGCTTTGAATCACCACCACAAAGGGAATGCCTTGGTCGGCACTGTGACTGGGGTTGGGGTAGATGTCGTACTGGGCCACTGGGTCACCATGGGCGCAGGTCGTCACCGGGAATGCCGTGCGCATGGACCTGTGCGTTGTGCAGGGCGATCCAGTCTTTGTGTTCTGCCTCAAAGGCTTTTCTGCGGGATTGCGGGGTGCTGTTCTGCCGTGCGACCAAGGCCTGGTATTCGCTGGCAGACAAGATGACGCTGTCGATGCGGCCGGCTTTTTCAATGAACACAGGCCCACGCTTGGCCTGTGCGCAAATGTTGCCAAATCGGTTCTTGGCCTCGGTGGCTGTGATGCGCATGTGGAACTCCTGGCAAGGGGATAAATGGCCATTTTAGCCATCTTGTGTTGCATGGTGATGGCTTCAATCCGCGACCGTTGAGCGCGACTGTTGCGCGAGGACGTTAAAATTCAAGCAAAACCCGCGCCCCGGCGGGTTTTGTTTTGTTCAATGCCCGGGGCCATGTCGAGGAACACCATGTACAAAAACCTCGCAGCCGCGCTCGCGGTCGCCTGTTTTTTTTCTCCCCTGTCTTTTGCGCAATCCACGCCCCTCAAGGCAGGCTTTGTCTATGTTTCGCCGATCACCGAGGCGGGCTGGACGAAGCAGCACGACGAGGGCCGCAAGGCTGTTGAAAAGGCACTGGGTGACAAGGTGAGAACCACCTTTGTGACCGATGTGGCTGAAGGTGCCGACGCCGAGCGCGTGATCCGCGACTTGGCGCAGCAGGGCCATCAGATCATTTTCACGCCCAGCTTTGGCTACATGGAGCCCACGCTCAAGGTGGCCAAGGAGTTTCCGAATGTGAAGTTCGAATCGGTCACCGGTTACAAGACGGCGCCCAATGTGGCCGCGTCAAACGCCCGCTACTACGAGGGCCGTTATCTGGCTGGCGTGGCTGCTGGCCGCATGACGCAGACCCATGTCGCGGGTTATGTGGCCGGTTTTCCGATCCCCGAGGTCCTTCAGGGCATCAATGCCTTTACTCTGGGCATGCGCTCGGTCAACCCCCGAGCCACCGTCAAGGTGGTCTGGCTCAATGCCTGGTTTGATCCACCCAAAGAACGCGAGGCGGCCATGTCCCTGTTCAACCAGGAGGTGGATGTGATTGCTTTTCACACTGCATCGACGGCCGTGATGGCCGCCGCCCAGGAGCGCGGCAGGATGGCCGTGGCCTACCACTCGGACATGCGCAAGGTGGGGCCCGATGCCCAAATCATCGCCGTCACACACCATTGGGGAGATCACTACACCCGCCGCGTCAAGGCCGTGATGGACGGCAACTGGAAGAGCGGCAGCGTGTGGGGCGGCGTCAAGGAAGGCATGATCCGTGTCGGCGATTTCGGACCCAAAGTGCCGAAGAAAGTGCAGGGCGAGGTTCTTGCGCAGCAAAAGGCCATTGGTGCGGGCACGATGCATCCGTTCACTGGCCCGATCACCGACAACGAGGGGCGGGAAGTTTTGCCCAAGGGTCAGCGCCTGAGCGATGAGCAGATCCTGAACATGAACTGGCTGGTGCAGGGCGTGGTGGGCAAGGCAGGTCGGTAGGCCCCCCACTAAAATGCCCGCAACAAACAAGGACGCACGATGAGCATCAAGAGTGACAAATGGATCCGCCGCATGGCCGAGCAGCACGGCATGATCGAGCCTTTCGAGCCGGGGCAGATCCGTTTCAATGCCTCGGGCCAGAAAATCGTGAGCTTCGGCACCAGCAGCTACGGCTATGACATCCGCTGCGCCCCCGAGTTCAAGGTGTTCACCAACATCCACAGCACGGTGGTGGATCCCAAGAATTTCGACGAGAAGAGCTTTGTCGACATCCACTCGGACGTCTGCATCATTCCGCCCAACAGCTTTGCACTGGCTCGCACGGTCGAATACTTCCGCATACCGCGCAATGTGCTCACTGTGTGTCTGGGCAAGAGCACCTATGCCCGCTGCGGGATCATTGTGAACGTCACGCCCTTCGAGCCCGAATGGGAGGGATTTGTGACGCTGGAGTTCTCCAACACCACCCCGTTGCCGGCCAAGATCTACGCCGGCGAGGGCTGTGCCCAGGTGCTGTTCTTCGAGAGCGACGAGGTTTGCGAGGTCAGCTACAAGGACCGGGGCGGCAAGTACCAGGGGCAGGTGGGCGTGACTTTGCCCAAGACCTGATCATTTGTTCTGGCTTCGTTTGGCGCCGGCCGGAGGGTGGGCTGGAGCCGAACTCCTCAAGATGCGGGTACGCATAAATCGTCGTCCGGCCCCAGCCCACTCTCCGGCCTCCTCAGGCCATTGAAAGTCCCAGTTTTTAGGGTCTTGGGCTTCCGTTATTCATGGGACCGCAAGTCCCAAGGACCGGCGTGGGCGGTGTTCGGGGGCCGATTTCTGCGTACCTCCGCAGCATGAGGCCCCCGGATACTGCCTATGCCGATCCTGCCCCGAAGGGGCCAACGAGCCGTAAAAACGGCCGAGAGCCCCGAAATGCGACAATAGAGAGCAATGACCATCCCGTACTCTCAATTGGAGTTGGCCCCCCCGCTGGCCAAAGCCGTGGCCGACATGGGCTACGAAAACATGACGCCCATCCAGGCACAGGCCATCCCGGTCGTGCTCACTGGCCAGGACGTCATGGGCGCAGCCCAGACCGGCACCGGCAAGACCGCAGCGTTCTCGCTGCCTTTGCTGCAGCGCCTGCTCAAGCACGAAAACCCCTCCACCTCACCCGCGCGCCATCCCGTGCGCGCCCTGGTGCTGCTGCCCACGCGTGAACTGGCTGACCAGGTCGCCCAGCAGATTGCGCTGTACGCCAAATACACCCAGCTGCGCAGCACCGTGGTGTTTGGCGGCATGGACATGAAGCCCCAGACGGCCGAACTCAAGAAGGGCGTCGAGGTGCTGGTCGCCACACCCGGGCGCCTGCTGGACCACATCGAAGCCAAGAATGTTGTCCTCAACCAGGTCGAATACGTCGTACTCGACGAGGCCGACCGCATGCTGGACATCGGATTCCTGCCCGATTTGCAGCGCATCCTCTCTTACCTGCCTAAAGCTCGCACCACGCTGCTGTTCTCGGCCACTTTCTCGCCTGAAATCAAGCGCCTGGCCGGCAGTTACCTGCAAAACCCGGTCACCATCGAGGTGGCGCGTCCCAACGAAACCGCGGCCACGGTGGAACAACGCTTTTATGCCGCATCCGATGACGACAAGCGTCGCGTGATTCGCAAGGTGCTGACTGACCGTAGCTTGCAGCAGGCGTTCATTTTTACCAACAGCAAGCTCGGCTGTGCCCGTCTGGCCCGCACGCTGGAGCGCGAAGGCTTCAAGGCTGGCGCGCTGCACGGAGACAAAAGCCAGGACGAACGTCTCAAGGCCCTGGATGCTTTCAAGAAAGGCGAAGTCCAACTGCTGGTCTGTACCGATGTCGCCGCGCGCGGACTGGACATCAAGGATGTACCGGCGGTGTTTAATTTCGACGTCCCCTTCAATGCCGAGGACTATGTCCATCGCATTGGCCGCACGGGCCGTGCTGGTGCCAGCGGCCTGGCGGTCACGCTGGTGGCTCCTAGCGACAACCGTCTGGTGGCCGACATCGAGAAACTGATCAAGAAAAAAATCGAGATCGAGCCTATCGAACTGGAAAGTGACCGACCTCGCGGCCGTTTTGCGGACAGTTCGCGTTCCCGGCGCGAGGACGATCCGCGCGATGTTCTCGACGCGCCCCGCGAACGCCGTGGTTTTCGTCCTGCGCCGGCACCACGGGATCCATTTTTCGACAAACCCTACGAGCCGACTGCGACCGAAGCGCCGGCCGTCTGGGAATCCCAGCGCCCAGCCGTCCGCCCCGGCGTGTCGGCCAATATCAAAACCAAGCGCAAGGTGGCGGCTTTGTTCAAGCCCGAGGCCTGAACCCTCTGCCGCCCATTTGACCACTCCCCCAGCCGGTGACCACCGGGCCTGTCAGAATGTTTGGTATGCACCACACACGATTCCATATGATCAGGATAGCCTGGCCGTCAGCGCCTTCGGCCAGGATATGGCTGGCCAGCATTGCGTTGACGACGGCGGCCCCCCTGTTGGCGCAAACGCCAAGCCCTGCGGCTGCGAGCAAGGAGCCTGATGCGGGCGAAGTCGAAATCCGGGCCCACCGGAGCAACGACAGCGAGGTGCGCCGGCAGTCGACGGCCGCCAAGATCGTGATCGGTCGTGAAGAGATCGAAAAGCAGGGCGATGCGACGATCGGCGAGGTGCTCAGACGACTGCCGGGCGTGACCATGCAAGGACCGCCAGGGCGCGGCGGTGGCATCCGGATGCGCGGTCTGGGCAGTGGCTACACCCAAATCCTGCTGGATGGTCAACGGGTGCCGCCCGGCTTTTCCATCGAGTCCCTGACGCCCGAACAGATTGAGCGGATTGAAATCCTGCGGGCGCCCACCGCCGAGACCGGGGCCCGAGCCATCGGTGGGACCATCAACATCGTCCTGCGCGAGGGCCAGCGTGGCAATCCCGACGACCTCAAGCTCACCCGCAGCATGGAGCACGGCGAGGGCAGCGGTCAGGTGCAATGGGTCCACAACCTGCGTGGAGCCTTGCCGGGCAACCTGACCCTGTCGCTGCTGGATCAGCATCGGCTCGATTCCAACCGGATCTTGACCGATGCCGACATCGAGGGTTTGCCCGACGAACAAAGGCTGCGGACTGCGCAGTGGCTGGGTCACCGACAGTCCTTTCATGGCAGTGCCCGATTGGGATGGCGGGGTGACAAGGGCCAGAGCCTGACCCTGATGCCCTTTGTCGTCTACTCCGAGTTCCAGAGCCTCGGGCAGGTGACGCTGCGCAGGACCATCGCTCCGGAGGCTCTGACCGCCATGACAGTGCAAGATGCGGCTGCAGTGGATACCCGCAACCGGTTTGCCATGGGGCGCCTCAATGGCATGTGGGCCCAGCGTGCCTCGGCCAATGACCGTCTGGAGTTGCGTTTTGGATGGGGGCAATCGCGCTACGACTCGCGCCTGGACCAGCGGCCCGATCCGGCAGGTCCGGGGCTGCTTTACAACCAGTTTGAAACCCAGAGCTTCACCGACCATTCGTTCAGCCTCAACGGCAAGTGGACCCGCGCTCTCAACAGCGGGCACCAATGGGTCAGTGGCATCGAGCTTGAGGGTGTCAACCGGGAGGAGGCTGCCAATGCGGCTCTCGGCGATGACAGCGGCGACCTGCAGGCGCGGACCCGCCGCTGGGCGCTCTACACCCAGGATGAATGGAAAATCAACCCCCAGTGGTCGGCCCATGCCGGCCTGCGTCATGAACGCATCCGCACCGAGGGCTCGGGCGAGCAGGGGACACGCAGCAACCACAGTGGGGTCTGGACCCCGCTGGCCCACGCCTTGTGGCGGCCCAATCCCGACAGCCGTGACCAGATCCGCATCAGCCTGACCCGAAGCTACAAGACGCCCACACTCTACAACCTGGTGGCCCGGCCTGTGCCGTCGCGCGAGGCCAACAGCCCTACCCGCCCGGACCGGGTGGGCAATATCGATCTGATGCCCGAGCTGGCCGGGGGCATTGACTTGGCGGCCGAACGCTACCTGCCCGGCGGTGGTGTCCTGAGTGCCAATCTGTTTCACCGACGCATTTCAGACCTGATTCGCTATGTCACCGTACAGCAGTTCGGTCCCTCCTGGGCCCCCGGCGAGCGGCGCTGGGTCTCGATGCCCATGAATGTGGGCGATGCCATCACGCAGGGCATTGAGCTGGAGGCCAAATTCCGTCTGGATCGGGTCTGGCCCGCGGCCCTGCCAATCGACATTCGCAGCAACCTCAGCCTGTTTCGCTCGCGCGTCAAGGATGTACCGGGGCCTGACAACCGGCTGGACCAGCAGCCCGGCATGACGGCCAACCTGGGGGCGGATTACCGCATGCGTTCAACACCGCTGACCCTGGGCGGCAACCTCAACCTCAATCCCGCCTATGACACCCGGCGCACGCTCGAGCAATGGGCCTACCAGGGCAGCAAGCGGGTGCTGGATGTGTATGGCCTGTGGCGGCTTTCCCCCAGCGCTGGCTTGCGGTTGACCCTCAGCAATTTCACGCCCCGCACCTATGTGACCGGATCGCGTTTCGAGGGTTTCGGCTATGCAGAAAACAGCCGCACCGAGACGGGCAACTGGCGCAACGTCCAGATGCGACTGGAAATGAAAATCTGAATTGCAATTCCCCATTGAGGAGTTCCTGATGGCCGTTCACGATGCAGCCTGGCATGACCGGATGTACAACAACCGTGCCCTGGTCCCCGACTTTGCCGACCACTTTGCCCGCTGGCAGCAGGCATCGGCCCAGGCCCGAAAGACTCTGGCGGTGCAGCGCGATCTGCGTTACGGCGAGGGGCCCAACGAAACGCTGGATGTTTTTCCGGCTGCACGACCCGGTGCACCGGTGGTGGTGTTCATTCACGGCGGCTACTGGCGCAGCCTCGATAAGGACGACCACTCCTTTGTCGCGCCTGCCTTGCGTGCGCTTGGGGCGTGCGTGGTGGTGGTCAACTATGCCCTGTGCCCGGGATTGCCCGGGCAGCCGGTGACGGTGCCGGATATTGCCCTGCAAATGACCCGTGCGCTGGCCTGGGTGTGGCGGCATATCCGTGTGCACGGCGGTGACCGCGAGAACATTTCCGTGATTGGCCATTCGGCCGGCGGGCATCTGGCCGCCATGTTGCTGGCGTGTGAATGGGGCGCCGTGGCCGGGGATCTGCCAGCGGATCTGGTGAGAAAGGCTTTGTCGATCTCAGGTCTGTTTGACCTCGAGCCGATCCGCCGCACCCCCTTTGTGCAAGGCGATTTGCGCCTGACCCCCGGGCATGTACGCCAGGCCAGTCCGGCGCGCTGGGCGGCACCGGCCGCACGCACGCTTTTGTCGGTCGCCGGTGCCGACGAGAGCGCCGAATTCATCCGGCACAACCATCTGATCCGGCAGGCCTGGGGCAGCGATGTGGTGAAGGTGTGTGAAGACCTGCCAGGCCTGAACCACTTCAGCATTCTGATGGAACTCACCCGCCCGGGCCAGCGCCTGCATGCACTGGCCGCACAACTGATCGCACTCTGACCCGTCCTGCGCCCGTGACGAGGGTGCGGCGTGTCACTCGTGCAGGTATCGCTGCACCAGCAGGGCCCAGAAGGCCGATCCGATGGCGATATTGCCATCATGGAAGTCGTAGCCCGGGTTGTGCACCATGCAGGCGCCGTGGCCGTCTCCAGCGCCATCGCCATTGCCGATCAGCAGGTAGGAGCCGGGCACTTTCTCCAGGAAAAATGCAAAGTCTTCGCTGCCCGTCAGGGCTTTGCCCTGGCGTGTCACACGCTCAGAGCCCAGCAGTTCTTCAGCCACATCGCCCGCAAAGCCGGTTTCCCGCGCATGGTTGACCAGCACCGGGTAGCCACGCTTGTAGTCCACATGGGCCCGCACGCCATAGCTTTGCGCCTGCGCCTGCGCCAATTGGTCGATACGCTTTTCAAGCAATTCGCGCACCTGCGGATTCAAGGCCCGAACACTCAGATTCAGGACAGCTTGTTGCGGAATGACATTGTTGGCGATGCCCGCATTGAAAGCACCCACCGTGATCACGGCGGTTTCCTGCGGATCCACATTGCGCGACACGATGCTTTGAAGCCCCATCACGATGGCGGCGCCGGCCACCACCGGATCGGCGGCCTGGTGCGGCATGGCGCCATGACCGCCTGTCCCCTCGAGGGTGATCGTGACATAGTCCGAAGATGCCATCATCGGCCCCTCGCGCAGCACCAGATGGCCCTGCGGATGGCCTGGCATGTTGTGCATGGCAAACACCGCATCGCAGGGGAACCGGTCAAAGAGACCGTCTTCCATCATCTTCCTGGCACCGCCCAGGCCCTCCTCGGCCGGCTGGAAGATCAGATGGAGGGTGCCCGAGAAAGGGACGTTTTCGGCGATGTGCCGGGCTGCCGCCAGCAGCATGGCGGTATGCCCGTCATGGCCGCAGGCGTGCATGACCCCCGCGTTGCAGCTGGCGTAGGGCAGGCCTGTGGTTTCCTCGATCGGCAGCGCATCCATGTCGGCGCGCAGGCCCAAGCTCTTGCGGCCGGTGCCGCGTCGCAGCTGGCCCACCACACCGGTGCCGCCCAGACCCCGGGTGACGGTGTAGCCCCACTGCGAGAGCTGCTCGGCCACACGATCACTGGTGCGGAATTCCAGGAACCCCATTTCGGGGTGCTGGTGCAGGTCCCGTCGCAGGGCGATGAACGGTTCGGCCTGTTGCTCCAGGGCCTCCAGAAGATTGTGGCCGAGGGCTTCGCGTGGGGCGTTCATCGCTGTACTTTCTGCCAGGGCTTACTGGGGCTGCAGGTTGATGGAACGGGCGATCGCGCGGTAACGTTCGATTTCGCCCTGGTACACCCGGGCGAGCTCGACCGGGGTGCGTGTGGGAAGGACTATGTTGCCGCTGCCCTCGAACGCCTTGCGGGTATCCGGGCTCTCGGCCGCTGCGTAAAAGGCCTTGTTCAGGGCATTGACCACGTTGTCCGGCGTGTTCTTGTGCACCTGAATGCCGGCCCAGATGTCAAATTCCATGCCCTCCAGACCCTTCATGCTGGCCATGGCCGGGAACTGCTTGAACAGCGGGTGCGGTGTCTTGGAGGTCACAGCCAGGCCCTGGATCTTGCCGTCCAGCAAGGTGGCCGGAATGGAGCCGGCCATGGGCAGGAAAGCCATGTCGATCTGCCCGCCCATCAGGTCCGACAGCAGGGGGGCAATGCCTTTGTAGGGCACATGGAGCATCTGCACCTTGGTCAGCTGCGAGAACTTCTCGCCAATCAGGTGGTAGAGCGAGCCCGGCCCTACGCTGCCATAGCTCAGGGGCTTGTCGCTGTTCTTGCGGGCCAGAGCCAGCAGTTCATCAACCGTCTTGACGTTGAGCGAATTGCGCACGGCGAGGATGGTGTTGGTGGTGGCAAATTGCGCCACCATCTTGAAATCCTCGGGCTTGTATTTGACACCCTGAATGGCCATGGGTGCCAGCACCAGCTCCATCGGGCTGGCCAGGGCCAGCATATGACCATCGGCAGGGGCGTTGATGAGCCTGGACAGGCCGATCGAACCACCGGCGCCGCCAACGTTCTCGACGATCATGGTCTGACCCAGACGGGTGGCGGCATCAGGCTGCACCTTGCGGGCGAAAAAATCCGAAGGGCCGCCGGCCGGGTAAGGCACGATCAGGCTGATCGTCTTGCTGGGGTAATTCTGGGCCAGGGCGTTGCCCAGGCAGGTTGCGGCCAACAGCAGGCCGCTGACGAACGTTTTGATAAGCATGGAAGTCTCCTCGAACATGGGTTGGGCTGAAAACAACGGCTCGATCGTAAAAATCGCCTTATCATGTGTCCAATGACTTATTTTTATAATTTTCATTCGTAAAATGAATACATGAACCTGCAGCATCTCAAGCACTGGCTGGCCCTGGCCGAAACCGGTTCCTTCAGCCGTGCCGCAGAAAAGCTATTCATCACCCAGTCTGCGCTCAGCCGCAGCATCCAGGCGCTTGAGGAAGAACTGGGGGGGGCGCTGGTCGACCGCATGGGCAAACGCAACGAGCTCACGCCTTTGGGGCAGTCGGTGCTCGCGCGGGCCCGGCGCATCGTGCACGAGGCCGCCGAGCTCAAGCAAGGCGCTGCCTTGCTGCAGCAAGGAGGGCTCGGCACGCTGCACCTGGGCCTGGGTTCGGGGCCGGCGGCCATGCTGATGACCCCCTGGCTGGTTTACATGGCGCGGCATCACCCGAACGTGCAGGTTTCGGTCAGTCGTGGGCCGACCGAACTTCAACTGCAGCAATTGCGCCAGCGCAGCCTCGATGCGCTGGTGGTGGATGTGCGCCGGGTCGATCCGGCGGCCGATCTGCTCATGGGACCGCAGTACGAAATGGCGGCCGCAATGGTGTGTCGCGCCGGCCACCCCTTGCTGGCCCAATACCCGCAGGGCGTACCCTTCGAGGCTGTGTTGCGTTTTCCGGTGGCCGCGGTGCCCTTGTCCCAGGAGGTCTCCCGCATCCTGGTCTCGCGCTACGGAGCGCGTGCCGATCCCCGGCAGCTGACCACGCTGGAGTGTGAGGACATTGTCAGCTTGCTGGAGACGGTCGGGCAGACCGATGCGGTCTACCTGGGCATATTGGGCCCGGCCCAGCCGGCCCTGCTTCGCGGTGACCTGGTGACATTGCCCGTGCAGCCGGCCTTGCAGGCTGGGGCGCGGCTGGGGCTGGTGACCCTGGCCGGTCGCACCGAACTGCCGGTGATGCAGGTGTTCAGGGAGTTTGTCGACCGGATTCTCGGCGGGGCGCAGGCCCTGGCCGAAGCCGGGCCATGATGGAGCTACTGTGGGCCGTGCTCACGGTCATGACGGGCTATACCGTGCTGGGCCTGACGGGATTTGGCTCCGCGCTGGTGATCGTACCCTTGATGGCTTGGCAGTGGCCTCTGCCCGAGGTGGTGGCGCTGGTCTTGCTGCTCGATCTGCCGGCCTCGGTCATGCACAGCGGCCTCAACTGGCGGCAGGTGCAGTGGCCCGAGTTGCGCAAGTTGCTGATGGGGATGGCACTGGGAACCGTGGTGGGCCTGTGGCTGACCCACCAGGTCAGCAGCCGTTGGCCCCTGCTGGCGCTCGGGGTGTATGTGGCCGTGGTGGGCTTGCGGGCCTTGCGCGCAGCCCCCATGCGTGCGCCGCTGCATGAGCGCTGGGGTGTGGTGTATGGCAGCGCCATCGGACTGGTCGAAATGCTGTTTGGCACGGCGGGCCCGGTGGTGGTGGCCTGGCTGACCCGGCGCCTGAACGATGCACACCTGGTGCGAGCCACCATCCCGATGGTGATGGCCGTGGCGGTCTTGACCGTCCTGTGTGGCATGGTCTGGGATGGCCGCCTGTCTCAGCCCGTGCTTTGGCAACGCTGGGCCGTGCTGATCATGCCCGCGTTGGCCGGGGTCTGGCTGGGTCACCGACTGGCACGGCGTGTGCCTGCGGCCCGGATGCGCCAGACCCTTTGCGCGCTGCTGGTCGTCAGCGGCACAGTGCTGGCTGCGAGGGCGCTTGGGTAAACAGTGTCTGCAGGCAGTTGTCCATTGGAATCACCCAAGGGCCCTGCACAGAGCAAAGCGGTCCACGAAATGCCCCAGAAATATCTGCAAACTGTTTGGGAGCCGCAGATTCCCCAGCGGAAAGCCGTAACGGCTTACATCAGCAGGTGTTCACCCGCATTGTCACCGCCCAGGATCACATAGTTCACCTTGCGGATATCCATCAGCTTGCGACCACCGGCGTAGCTGATCGAGCTTTGCACATCCTGCTCCATTTCGATGAGGGTATTGGCCAGCTTGCCCTTGATGGGTTCGAGAATGCGCTTGCCCTCCACATGTTTGTACTCACCCTTGTTGAAGTCGCTGGCCGAGCCGTAGTACTCCTTGAACAGCTCGCCGTCGACCTCCACCGTGCGGCCGGGAGATTCTTCGTGGCCAGCAAACAGCGAGCCGATCATCACCATGCTGGCACCAAAACGGATGCTCTTGGCGATGTCGCCATGGCTGCGGATGCCACCGTCGGCAATGATGGGCTTGGTGGCCACGCGGGCGCACCACTTGAGGGCCGAGAGCTGCCAGCCGCCGGTGCCAAAGCCCGTCTTGAGCTTGGTGATGCAGACCTTGCCCGGACCCACGCCCACCTTGGTCGCGTCGGCGCCCCAGTTTTCCAGATCGATCACGGCTTCGGGCGTGGCCACATTACCGGCGATGATGAAACTGCTGGGCAGCTTGCCCTTGATGTAGGCGATCATGTCGCGCACGCTGTCGGCATGGCCGTGCGCGATGTCGATGGTGATGTACTCGGGCGTCAGGCCCTCCAAGGCCAGCTGGTCCACCGTCGCGCGATCGGGGGCCTTCACGCCCAGAGAGATCGAGGCGAACACACTCCTGGCATGCATATCACGCACCAGTTTCACATTGTCGATGTCAAAACGGTGCATCACATAGAAGTAGCCGTTTTGGGCCAGCCACACGCAAATGGACTCGTCCACCACGGTCTTCATGTTGGCCGGCACGACCGGCAGGCGGAACTTGCGCCCGCCCAGCTCGACGCCCGCGTCGCACTCGGAACGGCTCTCGACGCGGCACTTGCGCGGCAACAGCAGAATGTTGTCGTAGTCGAAAATTTCCATGGATCACCACGCTCCTGAAATCCGGTTGAACGGTGAGCGCTTGGCCTGGCCGGCTGTCCTTTGGGCCGCTCAATTCAGGGGGCGGCCCTCAAAAGGAAAACCGGGCGCAAGAAACTTGGGCCCGGTGACTGATTGTACCGACATTGTTTGACGCAGGAAGGTCCTTCTGGACACAGGGCGTGCTGAGAATGCCAGCAAGACTTTTACAATCGGGAATGCGTAAATTTTCATTCCTTTGGTCCGTGATGCTGGCCCTGCCTCTGCAAGCCGGGGCCATGCAGCCCCTGATCACCGATGACACCGCCACCCAGGGGCCGTGGCGACATCAACTGGAGCTGAGTCTGGCCCATGAGCGCCAGCACCCGGGGCGAATGCGGGAACTGGGCATGACCTACACCTTCGGACTTTCAGAGAGGGTTGATGTCTTCGCGACTGCCGCCCACCAGCGCACCACCGGGACCGGGCCGCTGCTCCAGGGGTGGACGCCCGGGTCCCTGGGGGCCAAGTGGCGGCTGCTGGAGATCGAGTCGGCCCGTACATCCTTCGCCCTCAAACCCGTGATCCGACTGCCTGTGTCCACCGGACGCGAACAGCAGGGCTGGGGTCCCGGGCGTGTGTCGGGGAATCTGGCCCTGATTGTCTCTCGCGAGATGGCCTGGGGTGATCTGCATTTCAACCTGGCCAGTGGTCGCGACCGTTTCCGTCCCGGCAGCGGTCAGCCGGATGCAACCGTCCGCAGCCTTTCTGTGGCGCCGGTATGGACTCTGTCGGAGCGTTGGATAGTCGCCGCCGATCTCGGTCTGGAGCAAGTGCGTTCGGCCGAGGGCCCAAAGCGCACACGGTGGATGGAGTGGGCTCTGATCCATCAACACTCGCCGGAAAGTGAATGGGCGTTAGGCTGGATCCGGAGCACGCCCCTGGAAAGACCTGGTGTCACCGCTCGCACCCTGAACGCAGGGTGGACTTTGCGCTTCTGAATCCATGATGGCCCGACGGGCTTGTCGGAACTGACCCCGTTGACTTTCTACAAGGACTTGCATGTTGACAGACGCCGGCCGGACCCTTGATGCCCCTTCACCTTTGCTGGCCCAGCTCAATCCGGCCCAGAGGGAGGCCGTCACCTTGCCGCCCGTGCATGCCCTGATCCTGGCCGGAGCCGGTTCAGGCAAGACGCGGGTGCTGACCACCCGCATCGCCTGGCTGCTCCAGTCAGGCCAGGTGACCCCTGGCGGCGTGCTGGCGGTGACCTTCACCAACAAGGCGGCCAGGGAAATGACCACCCGCCTGTCGGCCATGCTGCCGGTCAATGTGCGGGGCATGTGGATCGGCACCTTCCATGGCCTGTGCAACCGTTTCCTGCGGGCCCACCATGCACTGGCGCAGTTGCCCCAGACCTTCCAGATTCTGGACACGCAGGATCAACTCTCGGCCATCAAGCGCCTGTGCAAGCAGTTCCACGTCGATGAAGACCGCTTCCCGCCCAGGCAATTGCAATGGTTCATTGCGGCTTGCAAGGAAGACGGTCAGCGACCGTCCGAGGTGCCGGTGCGCGACGATGAAACCCGGCGCAAGGTGGAGCTCTACCAGCTCTATGAAGAGCAGTGCCAGCGCGAGGGCGTGGTGGACTTTGGTGAACTGATGCTGCGCTCCTACGAGCTGCTCAGGGACCAGGTTCACGTGCGCGAGCATTACCGCCGCCGCTTCCGGCACATTCTGGTCGATGAATTCCAGGACACCAACCGGCTGCAATACGCCTGGCTCAAGCTGCTGGCAGGCCTGCCCGGTGAAGGTGCCCTGTCGGCCATCATGGCGGTGGGTGACGACGATCAGAGCATCTACGCCTTTCGTGGCGCCCGTGTGGGCAATATGGTCGATTTCGTGCGCGAGTTCGGTGTGCAGCACCAGATCAAGCTCGAGCAGAACTACCGCAGCTACAGCAACATCCTGGACTCGGCCAACCACTTGATCGGTTTCAACAAGGGGCGTCTGGGCAAGACCCTGCGTACCGATCAGGGGGCTGGAGAGCCGGTGCGGGTGGTCGAACAGGCCAGTGATTTTGCCGAGGCCAACTGGGTGGTCGACGAGATCCGCCAGCTGGTCAGGCAGGACGGCTTCGAGCGCAAGGAAATTGCGTTGCTCTACCGCAGCAATGCCCAAAGCCGGGTGCTGGAGACGGCCTTGTTCAACGCCGGTGTGCCTTACCGGGTGTACGGCGGCCTGCGATTTTTCGAACGGGCCGAAATCAAGCATGCACTGGCCTACCTGCGCCTGCTGGAAAACCCGCACGACGACACCAGTTTCCTGCGGGTGGCGAATTTCCCTCCGCGAGGTATCGGGGCGCGCAGCATCGAGCAGCTGCAGGATGCCGCCCGCGCGGCCGGGTGCTCGTTACATGATGCCGTCAGTGCGATGACCGGCAAGGCTGGCACCCATCTGGGAGCCTTTGTGGCGATGATCGATGTGATCAGGGAACAGACCGTGGGCCTGACACTGCGGGAAATCATCGAACGGGTACTCGACAAAAGCGCATTGGTGCAACACTACCGCACTGAAAAAGAAGGTGCTGACCGGGTGGAAAACCTGCAGGAACTGGTCAATGCCGCAGAGAGTTTTGTCACCCAGGAGGGCTTTGGTCGCCGGGCCGTGGCCCTGCCCGAGCTCACGCAAAGCCCGGCCAGCCAGGGCTTGGCACAGGCCGCGACGCGCGTCGAGGGCGGTGAAATCAGTGCGGTGGCCCAGACCCCGGACGGGCTGTCGATGCAGAACCTGGATGACGGCGAGACCATGAGTCCGCTGGCCGCCTTCCTCACGCACGCCGCGCTGGAGGCGGGCGACAACCAGGCGCAGGCCGGTGAAGATGCCATCCAGCTCATGACTGTGCATGCCAGCAAGGGCCTCGAGTTTGATGTGGTATTCATCACCGGACTGGAAGAAGGCCTGTTTCCCAATGAGAACGCGATGAACGATCATGACGGACTGGAGGAGGAGCGCCGCCTGATGTATGTGGCCATCACCCGCGCCCGCAAGCGCCTGTACCTGAGCCATTCGCAAACGCGCATGCTGCACGGCCAGACCCGCTACAACCTGCGCAGCCGGTTCTTTGACGAGCTGCCCGAGAGCTGCCTCAAATGGGTGACTTCCAGGCAGGCCGGCTTTGCCAGCGGCACGGTCACACCCTGGACACCTGCTCAGGCCAGACATGGCCAAGGGGCTCAGGCCCATCCGGCCTGGGGACGCAGCGGTCTGGGCACGATGTCGCCGAGTGTCGAGACCTGGCAGAGCCCCCCGGTAACGGTGCAGAAAAGCGACCCCGGGCACGGCATCAAGGCCGGACTGCAGGTGTTTCACACCAAGTTTGGCGAGGGCCAGGTGCTGGCCGTCGAGGGCGCAGGTGCCGATGCGCGGGCCCAGGTCAATTTCCCGCGGCATGGGGTCAAATGGCTGGCCCTGGGTGTGGCCAAATTGACCGTGGTCTGAGCCGAGGTTTCAGACCGGTTCGATCGGGTGGGGCAATGCGGTAAAACAGTCCTTGACCGTGAACAGCATCGAGGTGAAGAACATGGCGGCCACCATCAGCACCAGCGGCAACAGGATCGGCATCATCAACTGCGGGTCGCCGATCAGCGTGGTGATCAGCAAGGCCAACATGCCTGCGGCCATGAAAACGAGCGTCCAGCCCAGCAGGTACAGCGCAAAGGCCCGCAGGTTGCGCCAGCAGCCCATCCAGCTGAAAAACAGGCTTTTGACCGGGCTGACGCCATGCCAGAACACCAGCGCCGGGGCATGCCAGAACATCATCGACAACGGCATGTACAGCAGCATCGATATCCACAGCGCACTCTGGAAACCGCTGGACTGCAGGGCTTTGTCATTCAGGGGTTCATCACCCAGGTAGATGCGGGCAAACCCGCCACCGTCGATCAACATCGACACACCGATCAGCACCAGAAAAGCCACGGCATAGGCGCCGCCCAGCTGCAGCATCGCCCGTCGCTGCGGGCCGGCCTTGAGTGCCACAAACAGGGTGCCGGGCATCGGGAAGCGACCCTCGGTGGCCGTTTGAGTGGCGGCCATCATGCCCAGCGTCAGGGCCGGCAGGAGGACCAGGGCCAGAGCTTGACCGACCCACGGCACCATGGAGACGATGGACACTGCGGCCATGAGCAGGAAAAACAGCCCGGACAGCGCCAGGGGCTGACGCCAGAAGGTGCGAATGCCCAGGCGCACCCACAGCAAACCGGTTTTGGCAGGGACAATCTGAAGGTTCATGGTTCTGGACCGATGGGGTGTTGCACACGCTCGCGCAAGACCCGTTCGAAGTGAGCCGGGTCATGGGGTTTGAGCATCGAAGCCTCGCGGGGCAGGTGGAAATCCCACAGGCGGGAAATCCAGAAACGCAGGGCGCCGGCACGCAACATGGCCGGCAGCAGCATACGTTCAGCCGCGGTGAGAGGCCGCACGCTCTGGTAGGCCTGCAGCAGAGCCTTCGCCCGCCCGGGGTCATGCGTGCCATTGTGCAGGTCGATGCACCAGTCATTGAGGCAGACGGCCAGGTCAAACAGCCAGCTGTCCACACCGGCAAAGTAGAAGTCGAACAGGCCGGTCAGCCGCTCGCCCTCGAACATCACGTTGTCACGAAACAGATCGGCATGCACCGGGCCACGCGGCAAGGCTGCAAAGGCGTTGCTCTGGGCGGTATGGTTCTGGTAGGCCAGCTCGCTGCGGATCAGTACGCTCTGGCCCTCATCGAGGTAGGGCAGTATGACCGGCACGGTCTCGTTCCACCAAGGCAGGGCGCGTAAATTGGGCTGGCTGCGCGCATAGTCCTGGCCGGCCAGGTGCATGCGCGCGAGCATGGTACCAACGGCGCTGCAGTGAACGGCCTGGGGGGCAAGCTGGTTTTGACCGGTCAGCCGGTTGACCACAGCGGCCGGCTTGGCACACAAGGTGTGCAGCACATCGCCATGCCTGTCGGCGGCCGGATCGGGCACCGGGATGCCCTTAGCCGCCAGGTGCTTCATCAGGTACAGGTAAAACGGCAGTTGCTCGTGCGTCAGGCGCTCGAACAGCGTCAACACATACTCGCCCTGGTCGGTGGTGACAAAGTAATTGGTGTTCTCGATGCCACCCTGGATGCCACGCAGGCTTTGAAGTACGCCCAGGTTCAGACGTTGCAAAAGGTCCTGAGCCTGAGGTTCGGAAACTTCGGTGAAAACCGCCATAGCAGCAGAGGTTCAAACGCCGCGTGGCGGCAAGGACAGACAAAGCATTCATTGTAGTAGGCGCAAGTAAGCGTGCTGCGCCGATGCCTTGAGCCTCGAAGATCTGCGTCCGCTGCCTGCATGGCGAGTTCAACGATCCTTCACAATGTCGGCTATGAGCGACATCCCCCCTGACATAGCCACCCCCCAGCCCATGCTGCTGCTGGTGGATGGCTCCAGTTATTTGTACCGCGCCTTTCACGCCATGCCGGACCTGCGAGCCGTGCCCGGCGACCCTGGCAGTGCAGCCACCGGCGCCATCCGCGGCATGATCAACATGATGGAACGCCTGCGTAAGGATTACCCCACGCACCTGGCAGCGTGCGTGTTCGATGCCAAAGGACCGACCTTTCGCGAAGAAATCTACCCCGACTACAAGGCCCACCGCAGCCCCATGCCCGACGATTTGCGGGCGCAGATCGGGCCGATCCATGAACTGGTGAGGCTGATGGGCTGGACGGTGCTGGATGTCCCGGGCGTGGAGGCCGATGATGTGATCGCCACGCTGGCCCACACCGCCGCCCGCCAGGGTGTGCAGGTGATTGTGTCCAGTGGCGACAAGGACCTGAGCCAGCTGGTCAACCAGCACATCACCATCGTCGACACCATGAACGGCAAGGTGCGTGATGTGGCGGGCGTGATGGCCGAGTTCGGCGTACCGCCCTCGCTCATGATCGATTACCAGACCCTGGTGGGCGACCCGGTGGACAACGTGCCCGGTGTGCACAAGGTCGGCCCCAAGACTGCCGCCAAATGGTTGCTCGAATTCGGCAGCCTCGACGCGTTGGTGGCGCGTGCATCCGAGGTCAAGGGCGCCGCAGGCGAAAACCTGCGCCAGGCGCTGGACTGGCTGCCCAGGGGCCGCCAGCTGGTGACCATGAAGACCGACTGCGACCTCTCGGCCTGGGTGCCGGGTCTGCCTGCCCTCGATGCGCTCAAGCTGCACGCGCCCGACGAGGACAAGCTGCGGGTCTTTTATGAAACCTACGGCTTCCGTTCGCTGGCCGCCAAGGCTGGCGGCTCGGTGCCGCCGGCGCCGCGCGCGGCCGCCGTCATGGGGGACCTGTTTGGCCAAAACCTTGCCGCTGCCCCGGCCAGCCGCGTGCAGGGGCCGGTGAACTACACCACCATCACCGACTGGACCGTGTTCGATGAGTGGCTGGCCCGCATTGAAGCGGCCGAACTCACGGCGCTCGACACCGAAACCACCTCGCTCGACGAAATGCGTGCCGAAATCGTTGGCATCTCGCTGTCAGTCCAGGCGGGGCACGCTGCTTACATTCCGCTGGCCCACAATGGGCCGGATGCGCCCATCCAGCTGCCGCTGGCCGAGGTGCTCGCACGCCTGAAGCCCTGGCTGGAAAATCCGGCACGCCACAAGCTGGGCCAGCACGTCAAATACGACCGCCATGTGTTTGCCAATCACGGCATCGAGGTGCGAGGCTATGTGCACGACACCATGCTGCAGAGCTATGTGCTCGAAGTGCACCGGCCCCACAACCTGGGCAGCCTGGCTGAGCGGCACCTGGGTCGCAAGGGCATCAGCTACGAAGACCTGTGCGGCAAGGGGGCGCACCAAATTCCTTTTTCGCAGGTGGATGTGGCGCGTGCGGCCGAGTATTCGTGTGAGGACTCGGACCAGTGTCTGGACGTGCACCTGGCGCTGTGGCCGCAGATCGAGTCGCACCCCGGCCTCAAGCGCATTTACGAGCTTGAGATCGCCACCAGCGAGGCGCTGTACCGTATCGAGCGCAACGGCGTACTGATTGACGCTCCCACGCTGGCCGCGCAAAGTCATCTGCTGGGCGAGCGGATCGGGCATCTTGAACAGCAGGCCTACCAATTGGCCGGTCAGCCCTTCAACCTGAGCAGCCCCAAGCAGCTGGGCGAAATCTTCTTTGACAAGCTGGGCCTGCCCGTGATCAAGAAAACCGCCACCGGAGCTCGCAGCACCGACGAGGAGGTGCTGGAAAAACTGGCTGAGGATTACCCGTTGCCCGCGCGCATCCTGGAGCATCGCAGCCTCTCCAAACTCAAGGGGACGTACACCGACAAGCTGGCGCAGATGGCATTGCCCCGCACAGGCCGCGTGCACACCCACTACGCGCAAGCCGTGGCGGTGACCGGCCGGCTCTCCAGCAACGAACCCAATTTGCAGAACATCCCGATCCGCACCGCCGAAGGCCGGAAGGTGCGCGAGGCTTTTGTCGCGCCTGTGGGCAGCGTGATCGCCAGCGCCGATTACAGCCAGATCGAGCTGCGCATCATGGCGCATCTGAGCGGTGACGAGGCGCTGCTGCGCGCCTTCCATGAAGGCCTGGACGTGCACAAGGCCACGGCGGCCGAGGTGTTTGGCCTCACGCCCGACCAGGTCAGCAGTGAGCAGCGCCGGTATGCCAAGACCATCAATTTCGGTCTGATCTACGGCATGAGCGCCTTTGGTCTGGCCAAGGCGCTGAACATCGACAACGCGGCCGCCCGAAACTACATCACCCGCTATTTCGAACGTTTCGCCGGCGTCAAGCGCTATATGGACGAGACGCGCGAGCAGGCCAAGGCCCAGGGCTATGTGGAAACGGTGTTTGGGCGGCGACTGATGCTGCCCGAGATCAACAGCCCCAACGGTCCGCGCCGTTCGGCGGCTGAACGTGCGGCCATCAATGCCCCCATGCAGGGTACTGCAGCGGACCTGATCAAGATGAGCATGGTGGGGGTGCAGCAGGCCCTGGACCAGCAGGGCAAGGCCACCCGGGTGATCATGCAGGTGCATGATGAACTGGTGTTCGAAGTGCCACAGGCCGAGGTGGACTGGGTGCGCAGCGAGGTGCCGCGCATCATGGCGCAGGTGGCAGACCTGAAGGTGCCGCTGCTCGCCGAGGTGGGCATGGGGCCGAACTGGGAGCAGGCGCACTGAGCAGGCCTTGTGCGCCGGCGGCATGGGGCCTGCACGGTCGCTAGCCTTGATTCACAATGGGTTTTTTTCATCAGAGGTAATCATGCAACAACACTGGTTTCGGGACGCACTGTCCCTGATCGATGGCAGCGAATCGAGCACCGGGCTGGCAACGCGGCGGATGGCCCTGGGCGCGGCCGTGGGCATGGGCTACGCAGCCGCAGCCGGCCCGGTGATGGCGCAGACAGCCATCCGCACTCCCGCGGAAGGCCTGGTCAGTGGCGAAGTGACCATTGATGTCAATGGCTTTCGGATGCCCGCCTACCGCAGCGCGCCGGCCGGTCGCACGGGCTTGCCGGTGGTGCTGGTGATTTCGGAGATCTTTGGCGTGCACGAATACATTGCTGACGTGACCCGCCGCCTGGCCCGCGCCGGTTACCTGGCCATCGCCCCGGAGCTGTTTGTGCGTCAGGGTGACCCCAACGAGTATGGCGAGCTCGCCAAATTGCTGTCGGAGGTGATCGCCAAGGTGCCCGATGCCCAGGTGATGGGCGATCTGGATGCCACCGTGGCCTGGGCCGGGGCCAACGGCGGCAATACCCGCCGACTGGCCATCACCGGTTTTTGCTGGGGGGGGCGCATCACCTGGCTGTACGCCGCGCACCAGCCGCGCCTGAAGGCCGCCGTGGCCTGGTATGGCCGGCTGGTGGGGGCGCAGACCCCGCTGACGCCGCGCCACCCGCTGGATGTGGTCGCACAGATCCAGGCCCCCGTGTTGGGCCTGTACGGGGGGGCTGATACCGGCATTCCGCTCGATTCGGTCGAGCGCATGAAATCCGCGCTCGCCCAGGGCCCTGCGCCTGCCCGTGCCAGCCAGTTTGTGGTCTACCCCGAAATGCCCCATGCTTTCCATGCCGACTACCGGCCGACCTACCGGCAGTCGGCCGCCGAGGACGGCTGGAAGAAGATGCTGGCCTGGTTTGAGCAGCACGGCCTGGTCTGAGCAGCTGGCCCAGCGGGCTGATGGCTTGTGCGAAAATCCAAGCGCCCTTCGGGGCGTTTTTTATGCAGGCCTGCCATGGGCCAGTCGGAATTGCAATGACCTTGTTGATGATCTTGATGGCCACCGTGGTGGCCGGCGTGGGCAGTGTGTGGCTGGCCGCCTGGTTGAGCTTCGGTGTGCTGGCGCGCTACACCCAGCACATGCTCAGTTTGGCCGCGGGGGCCTTGCTGGCCACAGGCTTGCTGAAATTGCTGCCCGAGGCCTTTGAAAGCGGGCGGGAGGTGCATCTTCTGTTTGGCGTGTTGCTGACCGGACTCGTCTTCTTTTTCCTGCTCGACAAGGCCGAGTTATGGCACCACGGCCATGAGCATCACCATGATGCCCGCCCCGGGCATGCACATGTGCATCACCATGGCCATGACAGCCAGGGCACCTCCGGCGGTTGGGCCGTGCTGGCCGGCGACAGTCTGCATTGCTTTGGCGATGGCATCCTGATTGCCGCCGCTTTCATGGCCGATACGCACCTGGGAGTGGTCGCTGCGCTGGCCGTGCTGGCCCACGAGATTCCTCATCACATGGGCGACCTGGTGGTACTGCACCAGGGGGGTCGCTCCCGCCAGACGGCCGTGATTAAGGTCTCGCTGGCAGGCGCGGTGACAGCGCTGGGCGGTGTGGTGGGCTTTTACCTCGTCGATGCCCTGAAAGAGCAACTGCCCCTTTTCCTGGTGGTGGCGGCCAGCAGCTTCATTTATGTGGCTCTGGCCGACCTGATCCCCCAACTGCAGACACGCCTGACGCCGCGCCAGACCCTTGCCCAGGTCTTGTGGCTGCTGTGTGGCATTGCGGCCGTTCTGCTGGTGGGGGTGCTGACCCTGGGTGGCCACGCCCACTGAGCCCCCGAACCCCCGCGCAATGCCTGCGGCTCGGATCAGCCCTTGGCACAGGGCAGCCCGGGGGTGGTGCACCACTCGCTCCAGCTGCCGGCATACAGTCCGGTCGTGCCCAGCCCGGCGATTTCCATCGCCAGCAGGTTGGGGATGGCGCTGACGCCGCTGCCGCAATGGTGGACCACGGTGTCTGCCCCTCGCCCAGCCAGAAGATCCTCGAACTCGGCTCGCAGCTGCGTTGCCGGTTTGAAGAAACCCTCTGGCGTGAGGTTTTCGCCAAAGGGCCGGTTGAGCGCGCCGGGGATATGCCCGGCCACCGGGTCCAGCGGTTCCACTTCGCCCCGGAAACGGGGGGCCGCGCGAGCGTCGATCAGGGTCTGACCGGGCTGGTGGAGGGCGGCGTGCACCATGGCCGTGGTGTGGAGTTTGCGCAGGGGTGTACCGGCCCTGAAGAGGCAGGGCGCGGGCGCAGGTGCGGGCCCCTGGGCCATCGACCCCCCGGCGGCCCGCCAGGCTTGCAGGCCGCCATCGAGCACGGCCACGGCCTCGTGGCCCAGCCATTTGAGCATCCACCACAGGCGGCCGCAATAATTGGCGCCGTTGCGGTCATAGACCACCGCCTGCATGCCGTTGGCCAGTCCCATGCGGCCCAGCCAGTGGGCCACCCGTGCGGGCTCGGGCAGCGGGTGCCGTCCGGCGTTGACGGCAGGCAGCGGGGGCTTGGCACTCAGATCGCGGTCCAGGTCGGCGTGCACGGCGCCGGCGATGTGGCCTTCCTCGAACAATGCTGCAGCCTGTGTGGGACGCATCAGGTCAAAGCTGCAATCGAACACCCGCAGCGCAGATTGGCGGTCCATCAATGATTGCAGTTGTGCAGCAGTGATGAGGGTGGTGTACATGGACGGGCCTTTCGGTGGAGAGGGTCAATGGTCCTCGGCGGGAGCCTGGGGCAGGGTGTGCTGGCGCAGGATGGTGGCGGCGATCCCGCTGCCGATGATCAGGGCCATGCCCAGCCAGCCGCCGGGCGTCAGGCGGTCACCAAACAGGTACAGCCCGTAGAGCGCGGCAAACACAATGCCGGTGTATTGCAGATTGGCCACCACCAGCGTGGCCCCGCTGGTATAGGCCCGCGTCATGCACAACTGACCCAGGGCCGCGAGCAGGCCGATCGGCAGCAGCCACAGCGCCGAGGGCCAGGTCCAGGCATGCACCTGGGTGAAGGCCATCAGTACGGCGCCCACTGCAGCCGTTCCCACCGAAAAATAGAACACCGTGCGGCTCTCGGGCTCGCCCATCCGGCCCAGGGCCGCCACCTGCAAATAGGCCAGCGCCGCCCCCATGCCTGACAGCAAACCGATCAGGCCGGCGAAAAACTGGTCCTGCTCGAAGGTGGGACGGAGCATCAGCACCACACCTGCAAAACCAGCCAGCACGGCCAGCACCACCGGACCGAGCTGGCGCACCTGCTGCAACTGCCCCATCGCCAGACTGCCTCCAATCAGAAAGGCGGCGACCCAGATGCCGCTCATGTAATTGAGGGTCATTGCCGTGGCCAGAGGCAAATGGGCGATCGCATAAAACCAGGCGGACAGGGAGGCTACGCCGGCCACCGAGCGCCAGACATGCATCATCGGTAGGCTGGTGCGCAAGGACACGCCGCGCATTTGGCAGACCCCGGCCATGAAAGCCATGCCAATCAGGCCGCGGTAGAAAACCAGCTCGAAGGTGTCGAAATGGCTGGAAGCGTATTTGATGCAGACGCTCATGGTCGCAAAAAAAAGCGACGCCAGAATCATCCAGGAGGCTTGCATGATGATCGCATCATGCCATGCGACCGCCAGCCTGGCCGGGGGCCGGACTCAGGTCGAGGCCATCTGGCGACGGTACCACTCGTGGAAGTGCTGCATGCCGTCCTCCATCGGACTTTGATAGGGGCCGACTTCATTGTCGCCGCGCTGAAACAGGGCCTGTCGTCCGGCGTCCATCCGTTCGGCAATTTCGTCATCCTCCAGGCAGGTCTCCATGTAGGCGGCACGCTGGGCCTCGACAAACTCGCGCTCGAAGGCCACGATCTCCTCGGGGTAATAGAACTCCACCATGTTGAGCGTTTTCTGCGGGCTGACCGGGTGCAGCGTGGAGACCGTCAGCACATGCGGGTACCACTCGACCATGATGTGCGGGTAATAGGTCAGCCAGATGGCGCCCTGGGAGGGCAGCTCGCCGCCGCGGTAGCGCAGCAGGACCTCATGCCACTTTTTGTAAACGTCGGAACCGGGCTTGCCGAAACTGCGGCTCAGGCCCACGGTTTGTACCGAGCAGTGTTCCCTGAATTCCCATTGCAGGTCTTCGCAGGTGACGAAGTTGCCCAGCCCGGGATGGAAGGGCCCCACGTGGTAGTCCTCGAGGTAGACCTCGATGAAGGTTTTCCAGTTGTAGCGGCACTCGTGCAACTCCACATGGTCCAGGGCGTAGCCATCGAAATTGAGCAAGGATTGCGTGCCCAGGCCCGCCAGATCGGCGCCGATATCCCGGCCGTTGTCCTCGAACAGCAGTCCGTTCCATTCGCGCAGCCGGTGGTTGCGCAGGTTCAGGCAGGGGTCCTGATCGAAATGAGGTGCCCCCAGCAATTCTCCGCTGGCAGAGTAGGTCCAGCGGTGCAGCGGACACACGATGTTGCCACCGGCATGGCCCGGCCCCTGACCTTGCAGGTTACCCCGACCCTTGAGCATCACGGCCTGGCGGTGACGGCAGATGTTGGAGATGAGCTCGACCTGCGCGCTGGCGTTGCGCACCAGCACGCGACCTTCGCCTTCCTGGGGCAGGGCAAAATAGTCGCCGTAGTGGGGCACGCTCAGGCTGTGGCCCACATAGCGGGGACCACGCCCGAACAGCGTCTGTCGTTCACGCTCGAACAGCGCCTGGTCAAAATAGCTGGAAACTGGTAGTTGGCTTGCGGCCTGCTGCAGTTGAAGACTTAAATCAGACATGGGTGACCTGACCTAGAGACTCCCCCTATGAAGGGGCAGGAACAAAGCGCTGTATCCGAAGACGTGGGCGCATGCGAAGCCGGGGGTGAGCCGGCAGGGCCGCAGATTGTACCCCGGGGCCATGAGTGCCCAAGAAGCCCTGAAAAGGGCTTTCCCCACACATCGGCCGCGAGGCCTGCAATGACGCCGGCGCACAGCGGTTTGAGGGTGACTGTGCATTTCAGACGCACCGCCTAAAATGAGGCTTTGTTGAAAAATGCCCAAAACCGCGACCCCATCCTCTGCCGCCCAGTCGGACCCTCCACTGCCCCGGACCTTTGAAGAGGCCCAGAGGGAGCTCGAGGCCCTGGTGGTCCAGTTCGAGTCCGGCCAGATGCCCCTGGAGGAGCTGCTGGCCGGCTATCAGCGTGCATCCCGGCTGCTGGCCTTTTGCAAGGAGCGGTTGCAGGCTGTGGAATCCCAAATCCAGATGCTCGACAGCCAGACGGTTCAAAACGGAAACCCTTCATGAGCACCGGCTTTGACCTCAAAGGCTGGATGGAACCCCACCTGCTGAGACTTGAGCAGGCGCTGGACGGTTTTGTGGACGCCCAGGCGCCAGCCGGTCTGGGCCAGGCCATGCGCTATGCGGTGCTCGACGGCGGCAAGCGCATCCGCCCCTTGCTGGTGCTGGCCGCAGCTCGGGCCGTCGGGGCAGAGGACAGCCAGGCCGCACTGCGCGCGGCCTGCGCCCTGGAACTGATTCACGCCTATTCGCTGGTCCATGACGACATGCCTTGCATGGACAACGATGTGTTGCGGCGTGGCAAACCCACCGTCCATGTGCGTTTTGGCCAGGCCCAGGCCCTGCTGGCTGGCGATGCCCTGCAGTCACTGGCCTTCGAGCTGCTGACCCCGGCCCTGCAGGAGGTGCCGCTGGCGGTGCAGGCGACCCTCACCGGCCTGCTGGCAAGGGCCTCGGGCTGCTGGGGCATGGCCGGCGGACAGGCGATCGATCTGGCCAGTGTGGGGGTGCAGATTTCCGCCGATGAGCTGCGTCAGATGCATCAGCTCAAGACCGGAGCGCTGCTGCGCTGCGCGGTCCAAATGGGTGTGGCCTGTGCGCCGTGCGCTTCCGAGCCGGTGCGAGTGTCGCTGTCCGCTTATGGCGAAGCCCTGGGCCTGGCTTTTCAGGTGGTGGACGACATACTCGATGTCACTGCCGATTCGGCCACCCTGGGCAAGACGGCCGGCAAGGACGCGGCGGCCGACAAGCCGACCTATGTTTCACTTCTCGGTCTTGAACCCGCCAGGCAACTGGCCGACCAGCTTCTGGACCAGACCCGCCAGGCCCTGCTCGACAGCGGTCTGGAGGACCCCGCCCTGCAAGCCCTGAGGGCGCTGGCCGACACGGTCGTGCGCCGACAACACTGAGCACCTCAATGAGCCCACTGCTGAATGCCATCAACACTCCCCCGGACCTGCGTCGCCTGAGCCGCTCCCAGCTGCCCCAGCTGGCGCAGGAGGTCCGTGCCTGCGTGCTTGACAATGTCTCGCGCACCGGCGGACACCTGAGCTCCAATCTGGGCACGGTGGAGCTGACGGTGGCCTTGCACTATGTATTCAACACCCCGCACGACCGCATCGTCTGGGACGTGGGTCACCAGACCTATCCGCACAAGATCCTGACCGGACGTCGCGAGCGCATGCCCACGCTGCGCCAGTTCGGCGGCTTGGCCGGATTCCCGCGTCGTGACGAGAGCGAGTACGACACCTTCGGAACCGCGCATTCCTCGACCAGCATCTCGGCGGCGCTGGGCATGGCCCTGGCTGCCCGACAAAAGGGCGAGAGCCGACATGCGATTGCCGTCATCGGTGACGGGGCATTGAGCGCGGGCATGGCCTTCGAGGCCCTCAACCACGCCGGCGTGGAGGACTGCAAGCTGCTGGTCATCCTCAATGACAACGACATGTCGATCAGTCCTCCGGTGGGCGCCCTCAACCGCTATCTGGCCCAACTGATGAGCGGGCGTTTTTATGCGGCTGCCAAGGAGGGTGCCAAGCAAGTGCTCAAGGCGGCGCCGCCGCTGTTCGAGCTGGCCAAACGCTTCGAGGAGCATGCCAAGGGCATGGTGGTCCCCGCCACCCTGTTCGAGAAGTTCGGTTTCAATTACATCGGTCCGATCGACGGCCATGATCTGGACTCGCTGATTCCTACCCTGGAGAACCTCAAACAGCTCGATGGGCCGCAGTTTCTGCATGTCGTGACGAAAAAAGGCCAGGGCTACAAACTGGCCGAAGCCGACCCGGTGACCTACCACGGCCCGGGCAAATTCGATCCGGCTGTTGGTCTGGTGCCACCGGCCACCCTGCCCAAACCCACTTTTACGCAGGTGTTTGGCCAGTGGCTGTGCGACATGGCCGCGCATGATCCGCGGTTGGTGGGCATCACGCCGGCCATGCGCGAGGGCTCGGGCATGGTGGAGTTTCACAAGCGCTTTCCCAAGCGTTACTTCGATGTAGGCATCGCCGAGCAACACGCGGTGACGCTGGCCGCTGGGATGGCCTGCGAAGGCGTCAAGCCGGTGGTGGCCATTTACTCCACGTTCCTGCAGCGGGGCTATGACCAGCTGATCCACGATGTGGCGCTGCAGAATCTGCCCGTGGTCTTTGCCCTCGACCGCGCGGGTTTGGTCGGCGCTGACGGACCCACCCATGCCGGTGCGTACGACATCGCCTACATCCGCTGTGTGCCGAACATGAGCCTGGCCTGTCCGGCTGACGAGCGCGAGTGCCGCCAGCTGCTGACCAGCGCTTTTGAGCAAAATCATCCGGTGGCGGTGCGCTACCCCAGAGGTGCCGGCGTGGGGGTGCCGGTACGGGAAGATCTTCAGGGCTTGCCTTTTGGCGAGGGTGAGGTGCGACGCACCGGGCGGGGTATCGCCATCCTGGCCTTTGGCAGTCTGCTCTACCCCGCCCTGGCTGCGGCCGAGGCGCTCAACGCCACCGTGATCAACATGCGCTGGGCCAAGCCTCTGGACCTGCGGCTGCTGCAGGAAGCAGCGGTCGCCCATGAGCACCTGGTCACCCTGGAGGACGGTGCGGTCATGGGCGGCGCCGGCAGTGCGGTGTGCGAGGCCCTCAATGCCATGGGCCTGTCTCGCCAGGTGCTGCAATTGGGGCTGCCGGACGAGTTCATCGAGCACGGCGACCCGGTCAGGCTCATGGCCTTGCAAGGGCTGGACGCGCAAGGGATCGAAAACAGCATCCGCCGCCGCTGGCCGGTCTCCCTGGAAAGTGGCGCCGCCTGAAATTTTCCTCAAGGATGGGATGCATTTCCCTCATCTTGCCGGGCTTTTTCAAAGGGTAAACCCGGGACAGAGTGCGGCCTGGAGATTTCTACAATGAGCAGGACTTGAAATGTCCGCACCAGTTTCCGGTGTGTTTCAACGATTGAAGGAGTCATACATGGATCGTCGTTCCGTCATCAAACAAGCCGGTCTGGCCGGCGTGCTCGCAGCAGGTGCTGCACCGGCCATCGTGCAGGCCCAGGCCAATTTGCGCTGGCGCCTGACCTCGGCCTTCCCCAAGGCCCTGGACACCATATACGGCGCCGCCGAAACCTTCTCCAAGAAGGTTCGCGAAATGTCGGGCGGCAAGTTCGAGATCTCCGTGCATGCCAACGGCGAACTGGTGCCCATGCCCGGCCTGGTGGACGCGGTCAAGAACGGCACCGTGGAAATGGGCCACACCGCGCCTTACTACTACTTCGGCAAGGACGAAGCCTTCGCCCTGGGCTGCGCCATTCCCTTCGGCCTCAACAGCCGTCAGATGACCGCCTGGATGTACGACGGCAACGGCCTGAAGCTGATGCGTGAGTTCTATCGCGGCTACGACATCATGAGCTTCCCCATGGGCAATACCGGCGCCCAGATGGGCGGCTGGTTCCGCAAGGAAATCAAGACCGTGCAGGACTACAAAGGCCTGAAATTCCGAGTAGGCGGTTTTGCCGGCAAGGTGATCGAGCGTCTGGGTGGCGTGCCCCAGAACATCCCGGGTGGCGAGATTTACCAGGCCCTGGAAAAAGGCACCATCGACGCTGCCGAGTGGGTGGGTCCGTATGACGACCAGAAGCTGGGTTTCCAGAAAGTGGCCAAGAACTACCATTACCCGGGCTGGTGGGAAGGTGGTCCGCAACTGGACCTGTATGTCAACATGAAGGCCTACGACAGCCTGTCAGCCGAGTACAAGGCCATCGTCGAAAACGCGGCCGCATTTGCCCACACCGAAATGCAGGCCAAGTACGATGCCCGTAACCCGGGGGCCCTCAAGCAGCTGGTCAGCGGCGGCGCCAAGTTGGTGGCCTTCCCCAAGCCGGTGCTCGATGCCGCCTTCAAGGAGTCGATGGCCCTCTACAGCGAACTCTCGTCCAAGAACCCCAACTGGAAAAAAATCTACGACGACTACGCCAAGTTCCGTGCCGAGGCCAATCTGTGGTTCCGCTTCACCGAGGCACGCTTTGACACCTTCATGCAATCGGCCAAACTCTGATCGGGCTTGATTGCAGCAAGGCCCCGCCGGTGCGGGGCCTTTTTTTCTGGGGCCGGCGATCAGGTCTGCGCAAAACAATGCCCAGGACTTATCGATCCCGGCAATCCGGTGGGCCAGTGTCAGAACATTACAATTTCAGCAGTTTTGGGAGATCTTTGGATGAATTTGATGCTTTCATGGGCGCGTTTGATCGACGCCCTCAATCAACAAGTGGGCAAGTTCACCGGCTGGCTGATATTGATCACCACCCTGATCAGTGCGGGCAACGCCCTGGTCAGAAAGATGTTTGATACCAGTTCCAATGCCTTGCTGGAGGTGCAGTGGTACCTCTTTGCAGGCGTGTTTCTGCTGGGGGCGGGCTACGGCTTGCTCAAAAACTCGCATGTGCGGATTGATTTCGTTTCCAGCCGCCTGAGCCACCGCACCCGCAACTGGATTGATTTCTGGGGCATCGTGCTGGTGCTGACACCGTTTTGCCTGCTCTCGATCGCCTTGTCCTGGCCGCTGTTCACCCAGGCCCTGGTCAGCGGCGAGATGAGCCAGAACGCTGGCGGCCTCATTCGCTGGCCGGCTTATGCCCTGATCCCCGTGGGATTCTTCTTGCTGATGTTGCAAGGCTTTTCCGAGGCGATCAAGCGGCTGGCCTTTTTGCGCGGTGTCGGCCCGGATGTGCTGAACTCCGAGGAGGCGCTGTCGGACGACCAGAAGCGGGCCGCAGAACTTGAACAAATGGCCCAACCCCAGGGAGCGCGTTGATGGAAACCTCTTTTCTGGCACAGCAGTTTGTGCCGATCATGTTTGCGGGGCTGTTTGTCCTGCTGTTGACCGGTTTCCCGGTGGCTTTTGCGCTGGCCGCCACGGGGTTGGGTTTTGGTTTCATCGGCATGGAAATCGGCCTGTTTCCGGCCACCCTGTTCCAGGCCCTGCCGCTGCGGATTTTTGGCATCATGCAGAACGACACCCTGCTGGCCATTCCGTTCTTCACTTTCATGGGCATCATCCTGGAGCGATCGGGCATGGCCGAGGACCTGCTCGAGACCGTGGGTCAGGTCTTTGGTCCGGTGCGTGGCGGTGTTGCGATTGCCGTGATACTGGTGGGGGCCTTGCTGGCGGCGACGACCGGGGTGGTCGCGGCTGCGGTGATCTCCATGGGCCTGATTTCCCTGCCCATCATGCTGCGCTATGGCTACAGCCGGGTCATTGCCACCGGGACCATCACCGCTTCGGGTACGCTGGCCCAGGCCATTCCGCCCTCGCTGGTGCTGATCGTGCTGGCCGACCAGCTGGGCCGCTCAGTGGGTGACATGTATGCTGGCGCCTTGATTCCTGGGCTGTTGCTGGTCGGGCTCTACATTCTTTTCATTGTGGCGGTGGCCATTTTCAGGCCGTCCATGGTGCCGGCCCTGCCCCCCGAGGCTCGCATTTACCGCGAAGCCAATGGCAGCTCGGGCCATCGATCGCTGCTGGTGCTGTTGGCCCTTGCTGCAGTGGCAGGTTACGGCTGGGCCCAGGTGCACGACAGTGTCATTGGCCCCCTGGTCGGGCGTACCGACCCAGCGGCGGGTGACGAAGTGCTGATCATGTCGATGACGGTGGCTTCCTTGCTGGCCCTGGGCTTGTCGGTCCTCAACCGCATGACTGGCAGGGGCCTGCTTTCGCGACTGGCCGAGCAGGTCACTTTTGTGCTGATGCCGCCACTGATCCTGATTTTCCTGGTGCTGGGGACCATTTTCCTGGGTGTGGCTACGCCGACAGAGGGCGGTGCCATGGGGGCCCTCGGCGCCATGATTCTTGCGCTTTTCAAGCGCAAGCTGAACATGCCCCTCATGCGGCAAGCCCTGGACAGCACAGCCAAACTGGCCTCGTTTGTACTGTTCATCCTGATCGGTTCGACGGTGTTCAGCTTCACCTTCAATGCCGCTGACGGGCATATCTGGGTGGAGCACCTGTTCGACAGCATGCCAGGCGGAGCGCTGGGCTTCCTGATCGTGGTCAACATCCTGATTTTTGTGCTGGGATGCTTCATCGATTTCTTTGAGATCGCCTTCATCGTCATCCCCCTGCTGGCGCCCGTGGCCGAGAAGATCCTGCCGGAACTGGTACCGGGCATGTCGCCGGATCAGGTCATGATCTGGTTCGGGGTCATTGTGGCCATGAACCTGCAAACCTCGTTTCTCACGCCGCCCTTTGGTTTTGCGCTTTTCTACCTGCGCAGCGTGGCCGCCAAGAGCGACTACAAGGACCGTGTCACCGGCAAGACCATTCCGGCAGTCACGACAGCGGAAATCTACAAGGGCTCGATTGCCTTCATCATCCTGCAGCTGATCATGGTGGCTGCGGTCATCATGTTTCCCACGATGGTGACAGGCGGGATGGACCAGAAAAAAGGGCTGGACAACCAGGCGGTGATGGAAGCACTCGAGCAGTCCACCATGGCCGATGAAGAGGCCACGGAAGCCTCGGAGCCTTCGGCTGAAAGTTCGGATGCGGCTGCTGAAAAGTCCGACGAGGACGCCCTCAAGGAACTGATGGCCCCGGCCAAGAAGTAAAGCCTTTGCCAAAGGCTCAGAAATTCCACCAGGGCAGCCGGGTGCGCAATGAGTGCACCCGGCCCGTCCCGGTGTCCGACTGGTAGCCCTCCAGGGCCCCCAGTGTGTGCTGCCACTGCGCTTGGGCCAGCGTCTGGCGCAACTCAAGTACAGCGGGGCTTTCCAGGGCCGACTTCAGGCATACCAGCCAGTAGTCCTCCTGCGCCAGCGCAATGAAGCCCAGACCCTGTGCCCGGGCCGCCGATGCGATCCCCAATCCGGTATCGGCGCGGCCTGCTGCGATGCACGCGGCCACGGCGGCATGTGAGAGTTCTTCGTGGGCATAGCCATTGATGCGGGCGCTGTCCATCTGCTGCGCGTGCAGCCAGTCGTCGAGCCACAGGCGGGTGCCGGTGCCCAGGCTGCGATTGACCATGCGCACATCCCGCCGCAACAAGTCCTGCCAGCCGGTGATCCCGAGGGGATTGCCGGCTGCGACCATCAGGCCTTGCTCGCGACGCGCAAACCCGATCAGTTTGTGCTTCCCGGTCTGCAGCAAGGGCTGGTAGGTGCGCGCGACCAGGGAATCGGGCCCGGGATTTTGCGGCGCGTGAAACCCGGCCACTGCACAGCGGCCTTCGTTGAGCGCCCTGATCGCATCCACACTGCCGCAAAAACGGATGTCCAGGTGCAGCCCCTGTTGGGCGGTGTGCTCACGCAGACGCACCAGCGCGTCGTCGTGGCTGGCATACAAGGTCAGCACATGCTGGCTGGGGTCAAAGGCCAGGGCGAAGGTCTTCTCCAGCTCGGCCTGCAAGGCGCTGATCTGCGGCGACAGTCGGGCCTGGGCCTGGCGCTCGGCCCACAGCAGCTTGTCGGCAAAATCCGTCAGGCGCGCGGCCTGGCCTTTTTCCCAGACGATCAGCGGCTGCGAGAGGCTCTCTTCCCACCGCTTGAGCTCGCCCCAGACATGGCGGTAAGACAGGCCGCAGGCCCGGGCGGCTTGCGAGATCGAGCCGCCCTCGCGCACCGCCTGCAGCAGCGCCATCAGCGGGTGGTGCAGCGGCGAGGTCGGCCCCTCGGTGGCCGGGCCCTCGTCAGACCATTGGTAGGACAGGTGAATCTTGGGCATTCCCCAAGTGTGCATCAGCCGCGGCCTATGCAGCCTGTTTCATAACGGACATCCCTGATGCCCGCAAGGTCCAGGCCGCTTACCATCCGGGCCGCTGTATGAACACTTTTACGGACAGCGTCAACACGGCGCTTCATTTGTTGATGACCCTGGATCCCCAGCTGTGGATCATCGTCGGACGGTCGCTGGCCGTCAGCGCTTCGGCCTGCGTGATCGGTTACGTGCTGGGCGTGTTGCTGGGTGCCCGGCTGGCGGTTGGACGTTTTGCCGGGCGGGGGGCCTTGTTGGTGCTGCTCAACACCCTGCTGGCCTTGCCCTCGGTGGTGGTGGGACTGGTCGTGTACCTGTTGCTCTCGCGCAGCGGGCCCCTGGGCTTTCTGGGCTGGCTTTTCAGTTTCAAGGCCATGGTGCTGGCCCAGGTGATTCTGGTGCTGCCGGTGGTGACCGCGCTCACCCGCCAGGTGGTCGAAGATGTGGAACGTCAGCACGGCGAGCAATGGGCTTCACTGGGGGCGGGCCCACTGCTTCGCAGCCTGCTGCTCGCCTGGGACGAGCGGCTGGCGCTGCTGACAGTTTTTGTGACGGCTTTTGGCCGCGCCATCGCCGAGGTGGGTGCAGTGATGATTGTGGGCGGCAACATCGATGGTTTTACCCGCGTCATGACCACCGCGATCGCGCTGGAGACCAGCAAGGGTGACCTGCCGCTGGCGCTGGCGCTGGGTCTGGTTTTGCTGCTGGTGGTGGCGGGCCTGAATCTGCTGCTGGGACTGATCCGCTGGCGGGCCCGACTGCCGGCTAGCCAGGCCGTAGGGCAGGGGAGTGCCGGATGACCCTGCTGGTGCGACTGCAGGAGGTCTCGGTGCAATTGGAGGGGGTCACCGCGCTCGAGAGTGTGGATCTGACCCTTCAGGCCGGTGAGCGTGTGGCCCTGGTCGGGGCCAACGGTTCGGGCAAAAGCACGCTGCTGCGCACCGTCCATGGTCTGCTGGCCCCGGTCGCAGGCCGGCTCGAGCGTGAGCCTGCTCACCGCCAGGCCATGCTGTTCCAGCGGCCCCACCTGCTGCGCCTGAGCGCCCAGACCAATGTGGCGCTGGGGCTCTGGCTGGACCGCTCACTCGGCCTGGACTGGGCCGCCGCCCGCTCGAAGGCCCTGCTGGCGCTGGACCGCGTCGGGCTGGCGGATCTGGCCCAACGCAGCGGGCGTGCGCTCTCGGGCGGTCAGCAGCAGCGCCTGGCGCTGGCCCGCGCCTGGGCGCGTCGCCCGGACCTGCTGCTGCTTGATGAGCCCACCGCCAGCCTCGATCCCCACGCCAAGCGCGAGGTCGAGGCCCTGATCGCCGAATTTGCCCGCGGCGAGGACCGGCCCCTGACCTTGCTCTGGGCCAGTCACAACCTGGGCCAGGTCAAGCGCATGGCCAGCCGGGTGGTGTATCTGCAGTCCGGGCGCGTACTGGCCGACCTGCCGGTGGATGATTTTTTCGATGCCCGGTTGCTGGCCCATGTCAGCCCCGAGGCCCATGCCTTTGTGCAAGGCGAAACCGTATGACCCGGCGCATTCCGTCCCTGTGCTGCCTGTTGCTGTATGCATTTTTCGCCGGTCCCCTGGCCTGGGCGCAAAGTCCGTCGATCGTGGTGTCTTCCACCACGTCTACCGAGCAGTCCGGTCTGTTTGGCCACCTGCTGCCCGCCTTCAAACGGGCCAGCGGCATCGACGTGAAGGTGGTGGCGCTGGGCACCGGTCAGGCCCTGGACATGGCCCGCCGGGGGGACGCCGATGTGGTCTTCGTGCACGACCCGCTGGCCGAGGAAAAGTTCGTGGCCGAAGGTTTTGGCCTCAAGCGCCAGCCGGTGATGTACAACGACTTTGTGCTGATTGGCCCCAAGGCCGACCCTGTGGGCACACGCGGCCGCGACATCGTGGCCGCCATGGCCAGGCTCGCCGCCGCCAATGCACCATTTGTCTCGCGCGGGGACAAGAGCGGCACGCATGCGGCCGAGCTGCGTTTCTGGAAAACCGCGAACCGGGAGAACAGCAAGGGCAGTGGCTATCGCGAGTGCGGTTGCGGCATGGGCCCAGCGCTCAACATCGCCGCCTCGCAGGGGGCCTATGTGCTGGCCGACCGGGGCACCTGGCTCAGCTTCAAAAACCGCGCCGAACTGGCCGTTCTGGTCGAGGGTGACCCGCGCCTGTTCAACCCGTACGGCATCATGGTGGTCAATCCCGCCAGACACCCGCATGTCAAGCAGGCCGAGGCGCAGAAATTTGTCGACTGGCTCACCTCGCCGGCCGGTCAGGCCGCCATCGCCAGCTACCGGATCGGCGGGCAACCACTGTTTTTCCCCAACGCATCGCCCTGAGGCAGTCATGGGGGCAGCC
>CAYMMK010000001.1:0-104377 GCA_964391575.1 uncultured Limnohabitans sp. | reverse complement strand
GGGTGGTAGGACGTGCAGGATTCGAACCTGCGACCAACGGATTAAAAGTCCGCTGCTCTACCAACTGAGCTAACGTCCCACTCGTTTGACCGTGTTTCCGATCAGCCTCAAATTATAGTGTTTTTTGAAGCGATTGCTGGGACAGTGCCAATAAATTGACCATCTCGGTCGCGGCACACAGGCCGAACGTGGCCGTGACCCCGACGAAGGACCCATAGCCGTGGCAATTGAGCGAGCCATCGCTCGCGAAGGCGCAGGACGCATCGGGCGGCGCCACCGGTTCACGGCTAAAAACACAGCGCACACCGATGGACTTGCCCTCGCGCGGCGCACCGTGCTTTTTGCGCAACTGGTAGCGCAATTGGGCCAGCAGCGGATCGTGCGTCACGCGGCACAGGTCATCGATTTCAACCCGGTGCGCGTGCCGTTTTCCACCTGCCGCACCAACAGTGACAAAAGGCTGCTTGTGTAATCGCGCCCATTCGGCCATCGCTACCTTGGCCGCCATGGCATCGCAAGCGTCAATGACGCCGCCCAGATCTGCGGGCAACAGCGCGGACCAGTTGTCCGGCGTGACGAATTCCTCGACCGCAGTGACCTCACAAGCGGGATGAATTCCCAGGATCCTGTCGCGCATGGCCTGCACCTTGGACTTCCCCAGCGTCTGGGTCAAGGCATGCACCTGACGGTTGATGTTGGACTCGGCCACATGATCCATGTCCACCAGGGTCAGGCGGGCCATCCCGCAACGCGCCAGCGCCTCGGCCGCCCATGAGCCCACCCCGCCAAGTCCGGCAATCAGCACATGACTGCCCCGGATGCGGTTGGCCGCCTGCACGCCGTAAAGTCGATCGAGACCGCCAAAACGCCGCCCCAGATCCAAGGCGGCATCAAGATCGTCCGGCTGGGTGTCAATCTGCATGACGCAATTGCCATTTGAGCGTGATCACTGCCCCTGCAAGCAGCCCCGCCAGCACCAGCATGCTGCCCAAGCTCAGTGTCGAGAGTCCCGACAGGCCCTGGCCGAATGTACAGCCCATAGCCATCACGCCTCCCACCCCCATAAGCACCGCTCCTGTCAGGTGTCGTACCAGGTCAGCCGTGCCTGCAAAGGATTCCCAGCGGAAACTGCCCTGATGGACCGCACTGAGGGTCGCACCGGCGAGGATGCCCGGCATCATGACCATTCCGAGGGTCAGTCGCTTGGTGCCGTCGCTGAAATAGGCCAGACCATCGATCCAGAGCGCCGCGGGCGCCGTCAGGCTGACCGACTCCATTCGACCACTGCCGGACGCAAGGAAGACCGACTCGAGAGTCTCGGGGTGCTCGGGCACAAAACCCATCACCCCACTGACCCACCACATCGCTACCACCAGCAAACCCGTCACCACCGGTGACAACCAACTGGCCTTGCTGCGCATGTCGGGACTTGCGAGCACCCACGCCATGAGGGCGGCACTCACCGTGAAGGCAGCGAGCAGAGCCGACAGTGGCAGGCTGGTACCGCTCAATTGCATCCACCATTGGGCCACAAAGGGGCCCGCTCCCCAGTCCAGAGCCACCGGCTCGAGCACCTTGACCCGAACGACGGCCAGCAGGCCGCGCAGGGTGGCCAAAGCCGCCAGCCCCGCCACCAGCAGGACCACCAGCGATTTGAGATTGCCTGCACCCAGTCGCACCAGGGATCTGGACAGGCACCCTGAAGCCAGCACCATGCCCATACCGAACATCAGCCCCCCAAGCACGAACGCCAGCCATGGTAGGGTCGGGGTGTTGTAGATGGTATTCAGGGGGCTGATCTGTCCGCTGGCAGCCAGGGTGCCAAAGCCAAGCATGGCCACAGCCACGGCAAGGGCCCATTGACGAGCCCTGCGCAAACTGCCCATGAGAATCCAGTCACTGACGGCGCCCATGGTGCAGAAGTGACTGCGATGCAAGACCACGCCCAGCAAGATGGACAGCCCGAAAGCCGCCAGCAACACGTGCTCGCTTGCCTGAAGCAGCTCGGCCATGCGTCTTTATCGAGGGGCCGGCAAGCGGGTCAGGCGCTCGCGGGCCGTCTGGGCCGCCTCGCTTTGCGGGTGCTGGGCCACCAGTGCCTCGAGTGTCCTGCGCGCAGCCCGCACATCCTTGAGTTCGACTTGCACGTTGGAGATGGCCAGCATCGCCTCGGGCGCGCGGGGGTGTGCAGGGGCCGCGTCGAGCATTTGCTGGAAACGCTGGAGGGCTTCCTTGTAGTCCTTGGCCACGTAATCGGCATTGCCCAGCCAGAACAGGGCCAAGGGACGGTAGGGGCTGGTGGGATAGCGGGCCAGGAAAGACTGCAGGGACTGGCGCGCCAGAGGGTATTCGGCCTTGCGGAAGGCCTCCAGGGCCTGGTCGTAGTCCCGCTTTTCGCCAGGCTCCACCAGGAATTCCTGGCCATCCAGGGTGACCTTGAGGGGTTCAAAGCGACGCAAGCGATCATCGATGACGATCTGTACGTCCTTGTGGCGTTTTTGCAGCTCCGAGAGGTCACGCGCGAGTTGCTCATTCTGCCCCCGCGCACGGGCCAAGTCGGCCTTCAGTGCATCGATCTGGGATTGCAAATCAAGCAGGGACGTGCGCAACTGGGTGATTTCATCGGCCTGGGCTTGAAACTGTGACTGCGTCTGGGACTGCATCTGTCGCTGCAGGGTCTCCACACGCTGCCGAAGCTCCAAAATGGCCCGCCTCGCCTCGTCATCGCCAAACAGCGCCGCGCCCGAAGAGCCGGCGGCCAGGCTCAACCCCAGCGGCATCAGCAACCGGAACAGGCCGTGGCTTAAGGGCCGGTCAGTAACGGATTTCAACACGGCGGTTCTTTGCAAATGCCGCCTCGTCAACCCCCTGGGCTGCAGGCTTTTCCTTGCCGTAACTCACAGCTTCCATCCGGCCATCGGCAACACCCAGCAGGTTCAGGGCACGCCTGACGGCTTCGGCCCTTTTTTGACCCAGAGCGAGGTTGTATTCCCGGCCGCCGCGCTCGTCGGTGTGGCCCTCGAGGTTGACCTTGCGCTGCGGATTGGCCTGCAGGAAGCGGGCATGGGCTTCAAGGACAGGTCGGGCATCGGAGCGCACCACAAAGCTGTCGTAATCAAAAAGGATAATGTGGGAGGTCCCGGCCGGGCCGATCCCGCTGCCTGCCTGGTCGCCGGCGTTGACGCTGGCGACCCCGCCGGTGGCAGCTTCCCGAACCCCGCTGCTCTGCGCGCTGGACGTTGACGCAGGGGTGGCACTGCCGGCACGGTCTTCCACCGGCACTTCGTCGAGTTTCACGCCGGAGGCACAGCCCGATAACAGGGCAGCCAGAACCAGCAGGGCAATGGTGTTCTTCAAGTTCATACTCCCAAAAAAATCAGTTGCGGCGTGGGCCCCAATCCGGCTCGCGAATATCACCGCCGCGACTGGCCAGCCGGGCCCGAACGCGCCCGTCCAGGCTGCTGGTCATCAGGGCTTCCTGGCCTTGGGCCACAGTGGCGTAGGCGAGCAACTGGCTGTTGGGTGCAAAGCTCGGTCTCTCATCGGCTGCGGTTTCGGTCAGGGCCCGGATCTGCCCGGTGGCCAGTTCCATGAGTTGGACCCTGAATTGACCCCCATTGCGGTTGACATAAGCCAGCCAACGTCCATCGGGACTGAGGGCTGGTGAGATATTGTAATTGCCAGCAAAAGTGACCCTTTCGGCTGCGCCCCCCTGGGACGGCATGCGGTAGATCTGCGGACTTCCGCCACGGTCACTGACAAAGTACAACTGAGCGCCATCGGCGGAAAAGGCCGGCTCGGTGTCGATGCCCGCCGATTGGGTCAGACGCCTGGGCTCTGCGCCGGACAGATCGATGCGGTAGAGCTGCGATCCTCCATCGCGACTGAGCGTGGCCACCAGAGAGCGCCCATCGGGGGCCCAGGCCGGAGCGCTGTTGGAGCCCCGGTAATTGGCCACCACCTTGCGCTGCCCGGTGGCCAATTCATGCACATAGATGACCGGTTTGCGCAACTCGAATGAGACATAGGCCAGATGCGTCCCGGCAGGTGACCATTTCGGGGAAATGATGGGCTCCTGGCTGGACAAGGCCTGCTGTGCACCTTCCCCGTCAGAATCGGCCACCCACAGCACGTAGCGGTTGGCCTGTCGGGTCACATACGCCAGTCGCGATGCAAATGCCCCGGGGGTACCGGTCAGTTGCTCGTACATCCAGTCAGCCACCCGGTGCGCCGCGAGACGCAGATGCGCCGCGGAAACCGTGTCACGGTAGAGGCCCCTGTCTTGGCCCTTGACCACGTCATACAACCTGGCGCGCACGTCATAGCGACCATCGGCCAGTCGATTCACACTGCCCACCAGCAAGGCGTCTGCACCATTCTGCCGCCACGCACCAAAATCGGGTCTGGAGAGTTCATCCAGGTCGCGACCCGCCGTGTCCAGACCACGAAACTGTCCGCTTCGCTCGAGATTGGCCTGGACGATGGCACCGAGTTTCTGCGGTGCGGCAGCTTCGCCCTTGAAGGCAACAATCGCAACGGGCAACTGGGTCATGCCCACGCCGGTCACCTCGACCCTGAACTGGGCTGACACCGGCAGGTGCACCAGCCCTGCAAGGAAACACAGGGCCAGGGTTTTATAAACAAGAGAGCGCAGGGTCAGCACCATGAAATTCGAGCAACAAAGACCGGAGACACGCAGATTATCTTCCACGAATGCTACTGCAGTATGTAGCCCCACGCCCTGTACAGACACGGGCCATCAAGGGCTTGCTTACAATTGGTGACCGACCATGACCGAGTCCCCACTCTCCCCCACTGCGGCTGGCCAGGCCGGCGTACGACAGCGGCTTTTGCGACTCCACCCCTACTTTGGTCAGCAGCGGGGCATGTGGGTCATTGCCGTGCTCGCCACAGTGACCGGCGCCCTGACCGAACCGCTCATTCCGGCCCTTTTTCAACCCCTGCTGGACAAGGGGTTTACCCAAAATGCCCTGCCCCTGTGGTCCATACCGCTGGCTGTCATTGGCTTGTTCATGTTGCGCGGCGCGGCCAATTTCACCGCCCAGTATGCCCTCGCGAGAATCACCAACGAGGGCATGGAAAAGCTCCGCCAGGACCTGTTTGCCCGTCTGATGAAAGCTGATCTTGCCGTTTTTGGACGTCACAGCGCCAGCAGCCTGTCCAACACAGTGGTGTACGAGGTCCAGACCGGCGCAACTCAGCTCGTGTCGGCTTTGATTGGCCTGTCGCGTGACGGCTTTACGCTGCTGGCCCTGGTTTCCTACCTGTTGTGGCTCAACTGGAAGCTGACCCTGGCCGTGTTTATCGTTGCACCGGGTCTCAACTGGATCATGCGCAACCTCTCGGGCAGGCTCTACAAGCTCACTCGCCAGAGCCAGCAAGCCACGGATGCTCTGGCCTATGTGGTGGAAGAAAACGTATTGGCGCACCGCATTGTTCGACTGCACAATGCCGGCGATCAGCAGCTGGGCCGGTTTGAAACTCTCGGACGGCAGTTGCGCGGGCTCGCCATCAAGTCCACGATTGCCTCGGCGGCCATGACGCCGCTGAGTCAGCTGATGGCCGCTGTGGCCCTGTCGATCGTACTGGTCATTGCCCTGGTGCAAAGTCAGGGTGGAACGGCGGGCGCAACCGTGGGGGGCTTTGTGGCGTTCATTACCGCCATGCTGATGCTGGTGGCCCCGATCAAGCGACTGGCTGATGTGGCCAACCCCATCACCCGCGGACTTGCAGCCCTTGAGCGAGGCTTGGACCTGCTGCACGACACCCACGAAGAGAGTGAAGGTGTGCATGCCGCCGAACGTGTCCAAGGGTGCATCGAATGGCAGGATGTGCGCCTGCAATTCAGTCCTCAGTCCGCGCCCGCCCTTGACGGAATTTCTCTGTCTGTTGGGGCGGGTGAAATTGTCGCCCTGGTGGGCACTTCGGGCGCCGGCAAAAGCACCCTGGTGCAACTGCTGCCCCGCTACGTGACGGCCCAGTCAGGGAGAGTCTTGCTCGATGGTGTGGAAGTCGGCCAGTGGCGCCTGGCTGCTTTGCGCAGACAACTTGCGTTCGTCAGCCAGGATGTCGTGATGCTCAACGACAGCATCCTGTCCAATGTGTGTCTGGGTCAGCCCATCGACCGTCAACGGGCCCGGGACTGCCTGCAGGCTGCCAACCTGTGGGATTTCGTGCAGACCTTGCCCGAGGGGATGGACTCCCGTCCCGGGCACAATGCCAGCCAGTTTTCGGGAGGGCAAAGACAACGCCTGGCCATTGCACGCGCACTTTACAAGGACGCACCGGTCCTGATTCTGGATGAGGCCACCTCGGCCCTGGACAATGAGTCCGAACGACTGGTGCAGGAGGCCCTTGTGCGCCTGATGCAAGGACGGACGACCCTTATCATCGCCCACCGCCTGTCGACCATCGAGCATGCGGACCGGGTGGTGGTGATGGAAGGTGGACGGATCGTCGAGCAGGGCACCGCCGCAGACCTGCTGGCCCGCGGTGGAGCTTATGCCCGGTTGCACAACCGGGGGGAACTTGCCGCCGACAGCACTGCGGCTTGATCAAAGCAAAATCACATCGTACTGCTGAGGCCCCATCGAACTCTCGGCCTGCAGGGATATGGGTTTGGCGATGAAATCCGACAGTCCAGCCAGGTGCTGACTCTCCTCGTCGAGTAACAATTCGATTACGGCAGCAGAGGCCACCACACGAAACTCACGCGGGTTGAACTGACGCGCCTCGCGCAGGATTTCGCGCAGGATTTCGTAGGCGATGGTTCGGGATGTTTTGACGGTCCCCTGCCCCATGCAGCTGGGACAAGGCTCGCACAACATGTGGGCCAGGGATTCGCGAGTACGCTTGCGGGTCATTTCCAGCAGCCCCAGGGCGGAAAACTCACCGGCCATGGTCTTGACTCTGTCACGCGAGAGTTGCTTGCGTAATTCGGCCAGCACGGCCTGCTGATGATCGGTGCGTCCCATGTCAATGAAATCGACAATGATGATGCCCCCCAGATTTCGAAGTCGCAGTTGCCGGGCAATGGCCTGCGCAGCCTCCAGATTGGTCTTGAAGATGGTGTCTTCAAAATTGCGGGCGCCGACGTAGCCACCGGTGTTGACATCCACGGTGGTCAGGGCTTCGGTCTGGTCAATGATCAGATAGCCTCCCGACTTCAGATCGACCCGGCGCCCTAGAGCACGTGCGATTTCCTCGTCAATGGCATACAGATCGAATATCGGCCGTTCGCCCTTGTAGAGCTGAAGTTTTTCGGCTGCCTTGGGCATGAATTCCTGGCCAAAGGCCAACAGCTTGTCGTATTGCTCCCTGGAGTCGATACGGATGCCCAGGGTCAGCTCGCCGACCAGGTCGCGCAACACGCGCTGCAGCAAAGACAAATCTTCATGCAACAAGGAGCGTGCGGGCAACCGTGTGGCGGACTCCCGGATGCGGGACCAGGTCTTGCGCAGATAGGCGATGTCATCACCCAGTTCCTGATCACTGGAGTCTTCAGCATTGGTGCGCAAGATAAATCCCCCGCCGGCCAGGCCGACCAGGGATTGCAGACGCTCTCGCAAGGCATCACGCTGATCCGCAGGAATTTTTTGAGAAACACCGATGTGATCGTCCTGTGGCAGGAAAACCAGATGGCGACCCGCTATGCTGATCTGGGTCGATAAACGCGCGCCTTTGGTGCCGATCGGATCCTTGATCACCTGCACCATCAGGGCTTGCCCCTCGAAGACCAGTTTTTCGATGGGAGTCGGCGATTGGCCGGTACGCGCCTGGGCGGGCGTCTCCCCCTCGGGATGGCGCTGCCAGACATCGGCCACATGCAAAAAGGCCGCCCGCTCCAGTCCGATGTCGATGAAAGCCGATTGCATGCCAGGCAAGACCCGGGCCACCTTGCCCAGATAAATATTGCCCACCAGTCCGCGCTCAAGGGTCCGCTCGACATGCAGTTCCTGGATGGCCCCGTATTCAATGACAGCCACCCGGGTCTCCTGGGGCGACCAGTTGATGAGAATATCCTGTTGCATGGTGTCTTTTCGCTGTCAGAAACGAACGCCCATCTGGCCCAGCAAACGGGCCGTTTCATGGAGCGGTAGCCCCATGATGCCTGAATAACTGCCGTGGATGGATTCGATGAACACCGCTGCCCGGCCCTGTATGCCATAGGCACCCGCCTTGCCCATGGGTTCACCGCTGGCCACATAGGCACGCATTTGGGCCTGGGTCATGGGGGCAAACCTCACCCGTGATTCGGACAGGGCCGACAGGCGCCGGCTGCCCTTTTGCAGGGCTATGGCCGTCAGCACACGATGGGTCTGGCCGGCCAGACGCGAGAGCATCTCCCGGGCCTGCAATGGGTGAGCGGGCTTGCCCAGGATCTCGCGTCCCAATGCCACAGTCGTGTCAGCGCAAAGCACCGGGGCGTCGGGCAGACCCTGTGCCTTGAGTTGCTGCAGGGCGGCATCGAGCTTGAGACTGGTGACGCGGCGCACATAGCGGGCTGCAGACTCGCCCGTAAGCACCACCTCCAATGCTTCGGCTTCAGCAGGCGGCAGCAGCAGCCGGTAACTGACGCCGATCTGCTCGAGCAACTGTCGCCTGCGGGGGCTTTGGGAAGCCAGGTAAATGAAGGCACTCATTCGCGGTGATACGGGTGGTTGGCATTGATGGACCAGGCGCGGTAGAGCTGTTCGATCAGCAGCACCCGTGCCATGGCATGCGGCAGGGTCAGGTCAGAGAGCCGGATGCGCTCATGGGCCGCCGATCTGAATTCAGGGTCCAGGCCATCGGGACCGCCGATGACCAGTGCAACGTCGTCGCCGCTTCGCTGCCAGTGTTGCAGCCGCAAAGCCAGATCTTGGGTCGACAGGGCCGCGCCACGTTCATCCAGGGCGACCGTGTGCATGCCACGGTCAATTGCTGCTTCGATACGCTGGCGTTCGGCCGATTGCAGGGTTTGCAAGGATCGGGAACTGCGCGGCTCGGTCTTGATGGCGCGCAGTTCAAGCCGCAATTCGGGCGGAAAGCGTTTCGCATAGTCCTCCCAGGCTGTCTGCGCCCAGCCGGGAATGCGCAGACCTACCGCGACCACCCGCAACTTCATGCCGGTCAGCTTTTCTTGCGTGACGCGGAGGGGGTTTTCCTGGCCACCGGTGCGCGAGGTGCCCGTGCAGGGGTTGATGCAGTGCTTGCAGTAGCCTTCGCAGCTGTCTTGGCGGCTTTGGACCCCGAAGGAGTCTTCAGAGTCACTTTGGGTGACGCTGCAGGTTTCGGGGGCCGCGCCGACGACGGCGAGGACGAGGCCGATGCAGACCTGGTCGTCCGGGTCCTTCCTGTCACTGGTCTGGCGATGGCTGTGGTGTCGGATGCAGCGGCCGGCCTGGGCGACCCGAATCTCAACCGCACCGGCTTGTCGCCCCAGATTTCCTCAAGGTTGTAATACTGCCGAATGACTGGTTGCATGATGTGTACCACCGCCGCACCGCAGTCGGCGATGATCCATTCCCCGTTGTCCTCGCCTTCGATGCGGGGTTTGCCAAAGCCCCCATCGCGCACCTTGTCACGCACACTCGCAGACAGGGCCTTGGTCTGGCGGTTGGACGTACCCGAAGCGATGATCACACGTTCAAACAGGGGGGAGAGATGTTCGGTGTTGAAAACCCGAATGTCCTGGGCCTTGACGTCCTCCAGTGCGTCGACAATCACGCGCTGGAGTTTCTGGATGTCTTTCCGGGCGGCGGTCTCAGTCATCAATGGGGCTTTCTGGGCGCAAGGCCGTAGAGGAGGTGTTCGTGAATATAGCGCTCCACTGCGGCAGGCACCAAAGCAGCAATGGATTTTCGACTTGCCAGGTGTTCGCGCACCGCAGTGGCGCTGATGGGCAGCGGGGCCATGGGAATTTGCTCGACTTGGGCCCAGAAAGTGGCAGGCAGTTGCTCGGCGTGCTGACGGGCATTCCATGCGCCCACCGAGGGATCGCGTTCGGCGGCGCAGATTATAGCGAGACGGGCCACATCCATGATCCTGTGCCATGAAGGCAAGGACCGGCACTGGTCCTCGCCAATCAGCAAATACAGTCTGGCGGCGGGGTGTTCGGCCTGAAGTTCCTCGAGGGTGTCGATGGTGTAGCTGGGCCGGTCTCGATGCAGCTCACGTTCATCCACCCTGACGCCGTCAATCCCTTCAAAAGCCAGCCGGGTCATGGCCGCACGATGCCGGGCTTCGGTCAGGACCCGGCTTTTGTGCCAGGCCTGGCCGGTGGGTACCACCCGCACTTCATCCAGATGGAAATGGTCAAGGGCTGAGCGGACCAAAGCCACATGGGCCCGATGAGGGGGATCAAAAGCCCCGCCAAAAACACCCAGTCGTCGCAGTTCGTTCACACCCAGTCCCGGGGCACCAGAAAGTGACTGAGCAATCGTGCCTCTTGCGAGCCTGGCGGGTCCTGGCGCTGGTAGGACCAGCGCACCTCGGGCGGCATGGACAGCAGGATGGATTCGGTGCGCCCTCCGGACTGCAAGCCAAAATGCGTCCCGCGGTCCCAGACCAGGTTGAATTCAACATAGCGGCCGCGACGGTAGAGCTGAAAGTCACGCTGATGGGCGTTCCAGGGGGTATCCATTCGGCGCTGCACGATGGGCAGGTAGGCCTTGAGCAGGGCATCGCCCACGCTTTGCATCATTTCGAAGCTGCGCAACATCCCGAGCTCGGAGAAATCATCGAAAAAAATGCCACCAATGCCCCGCTGCTCGTTACGGTGCAGGTTGCGGAAATAACTGTCGCACCAGATCTTGAACCGGGGATACAGGTCCTGTCCAAAAGGCTCCAGCGCCCGCCTACAGACCGAATGGAAATGAACCGCATCTTCTTCATATCCGTAGTAGGGCGTCAGATCCATGCCGCCCCCAAACCAGGCCACAGGATCTTGCCCGGGGGGTTTGGCAGCGATCATGCGCACATTCATGTGCACCGTGGGTACATGGGGGTTGCGAGGGTGAAACACCAGTGATACGCCCATGGCCTCAAAAGGGGCTCCGGCCAGTTCCGGACGGTGCTGTGTGGCCGACGGCGGCAACTGGGGCCCGGTGACATGGGAGAAGCCGCATCCAGCGCGCTCAAACAGGGGCCCGCCTTCCAGGATCTGGGTGATCCCGTTGCCTTGCAGTTTCTCACCGGGCGGCTTTTCCCAGGGGTCGATCACGAAGGGCGTCGGGTCCATCGAATTGAGGGCTCCGGTGATCCGGGTCTGCAGGTCCAGAAGGTAAGCGCGTACCTGTTGCAGGTCGATTTTGTCTGTCATAAACCCTCTCGTCAGCATCTGTAGCGAGTCTGTCGACCCATGGGCTCACTCAGGCACAGGACACGACAATGCATCAAGGTCCGCATGGTCAGTCCCTGCCGGGGCGCCAGGCCAGAATGGGACAGGCCTTTTCAGGATGGTAGCCGCTCACCCCCTCGAACAAGGCGTTGAGTTGCGCGTAATCTGCAGCCTCATCCCCACTGAGGGTCAAAAATTCCATGAAACGGACCTCACGTCGCCCCCAATCGAGGCGAACGATGCCCAAGGGAACGTCGGCGCCCAGGGCCAGCTGGTAGAACCCGCTGCGCCAACCGGGGGTTCGCTTGCGTGTGCCCTCAGGCGCAAGGCCCAACCACAGCAAACGCCCTTGACGGGTGTGCATGTCATAGGTGTCAACCATCTGGCCGACGGCACCCCGGGGCCCGCTGCGATCAATCGGCAGCCCGCCGACCCAACGCAGCCAGCGACCAAAAAAGGGCACCTGAAAAAGCGAGGCCTTGCCCCAGAAATGGGCGGGAATCCCGATCGACCATTTGGCGAGAATGCCGATGATGAAGTCCCAGTTGCTGGTGTGCGGGTAGACGATCGCCACCCCCTGCAAACGGGGCAAACCTGCAAACAAGACCCGCCAGCCCATGATCCGCAGAAGCCCTCGCGCCAGACGGGAGCCCTGGAACTGCACCGGGTGGTTCTCAGCGGCCTCTGGAGGGATCCGCATCAGCTTTTCAGGGCCCGAAAGCCGATATCACGTCGCATCTGCATACCTTCAAATTCAATACCCTGGGCCCATTCATAGGCCTTATGCTGGGCCAGCCTGACCGAGTCAGCCAGCACCGTCACACACAACACGCGTCCGCCGGCCGTCACAAGATGCCCCCCGGCTTCGCTGGTTCCGGCATGAAACACCATCGCTTCCGGATGGTCCTCGGGCAGGCCGCTGATCGGATCGCCCTTGCGGGGATTCATCGGATAGCCGGATGCGGCCATGACCACACCCAGGGCGGCCCGGCGATCCCACTCCAGCTCGACGCGATCAAGGCCCTCGCTTGTGGCAGCAAGCAAGACCTCCAGCAGATCCGACTTCAGGCGCATCATGATCGGTTGTGTTTCGGGATCACCCATGCGGCAATTGAATTCCAGCGTCTTGGGTCGACCCTGGGCATCAATCATCAAGCCTGCGTAAAGAAAGCCAGTGTAGGGAATTCCGTCCTTGTGCATGCCCCGAATGGTCGGCAGGATGACCTCGCGCATGGCGCGGGCGTGCACTTCTGCGGTGACCACCGGGGCGGGTGAATAGGCGCCCATTCCGCCCGTATTGGGCCCCTGGTCGCCGTCAAGCAGGCGCTTGTGGTCCTGACTGGTGGCCAGGGCTGCCACGTTCTGGCCGTCGCACAGGACAATGAAACTGGCCTCCTCACCCTGGAGAAACTCTTCGATCACCACACGAGCGCCACCGCTGTTGTGACTCACGCCCAGACTGTTGTCCAGAAGCATGAAATCAATGGCCTGATGGGCCTCGGCCAAGGTGTTTGCGACCACCACCCCCTTGCCGGCAGCCAGTCCATCGGCCTTGACCACGATCGGCGCGCCCTGTTGGTCCACATAGGCGTGCGCGGCCACAGGATCGCTGAAAGTCTCGAATTTTGCTGTCGGAATTCCGTGTCGCTGCATGAAGTCCTTGGAGTAGGCCTTGGAGCTTTCGAGCTGGGCAGCCGTGCGGGTTGGACCAAAAATTCGCAGGCCATGCGCTCTGAATTCGTCCACCACCCCGGCAGCCAAGGGGGCTTCGGGGCCCACCACTGTCAAGCCGATACGCTGCTCCTGCGCCCATTGCCTCAACTGGACAATGTCCGTGACCGGCACATTGACCAGAGATCGATCGCGACCGGTACCACCGTTTCCAGGAGCCACGAACACCTGTTGAACCCGGGACGATTGCGCCAGCTTCCAGGCCAACGCATGTTCACGACCACCGCCTCCCACCACCAGTACTTTCATGGGCGTTGTCCTCAGAGCGAAATTTCTGCGTTGTGAAAAACGTTCTGTACATCGTCCAGATCTTCTAGCACATCCAGGAGCTTCTGCATTCGTGCAGCATCCTCACCCGTGAGCGCAATACTGTTTTCCGGCCGCAGGGTGACTTCAGCCACCTCGGGCCGGAGTCCGGCGGCCTCTAGGGCGTTTCGCACCGATTCGAAGTCCGCCGGAGCACTCAAGACTTCTAGGGCGCCATCCTCATGCGCGATGACATCCTCTGCGCCCGCTTCGAGCGCCACTTCCATCACCTGGTCCTCGCTGGTGCCTGGGGCAAAAACCAGCTGTCCACAGTGCTTGAACTGGAAGGCCACCGAGCCCTCGGTCCCCAGATTGCCGCCATGTTTGGAAAAGGCATGCCGCACCTCGGCCACGGTGCGAACCCGGTTGTCGGTCATGGTGTCGACAATGATGGCGGCGCCACCGATTCCGTAGCCCTCGTAACGGATTTCTTCGTATGTGACGCCCTCGAGCTGGCCGGTGGCCTTGTCGATGTTGCGTTTGATGTTGTCGGCAGGCATGTTTGCGGCCTTGGCCTTGTCTACCGCCAGACGCAGCCGGGGGTTGGCTCCCAGATCACCCCCCCCGGTACGGGCCGCCACCATGATTTCACGGATGATGCGGGTCCAGACACGGCCCCTTTTCTCATCCTGTCGCCCCTTGCGGTGCTGAATATTTGCCCATTTGCTGTGGCCAGCCATCGAAAATCCTTGTGAACTGATTTAATCTTGCACGAATTTTACTTTTACAACGGGAGAACACCACCATGGCTGAACCGATGCTGGTCGCACGCAATGCGCAGACCGTCTGTCACCTTTTGCCAGGCCTGGCCAATCGGCACGGTCTGATCACCGGCGCCACCGGCACCGGCAAGACGGTCACCCTCCAAACCCTGGCGGAAAACTTTTCCCGCCTGGGCGTTCCGGTCTTCATGGCCGATGTCAAGGGCGATCTCAGTGGCATCAGCCAGCCAGGTCGAATCAGCGAAAAACTGGCCTCCATCCTGGCCGAGCGGGGACTGGATCAACCCGAACCCTTGGCCTGTCCGACCACACTGTGGGACGTGTTCGGGGAGCAGGGGCATCCGGTCAGGGCCACGGTGAGCGACATGGGCCCTTTGCTGCTGGCACGCATGCTCGGACTCAACGATACGCAGTCCGGCGTCCTCAACCTGGTGTTCAGGATCGCCGATGACAACGGCCTGCTGCTGCTGGACATGAAGGATCTGCGGGCCATGCTGCAGCATGTCGGGGACAACGCCAAGGAGTTCACCACCGCCTACGGCAACATCAGCGCAGCCAGCATTGGCGCCATCCAACGCGGCTTGCTTCAGATTGAAAGCCAGGGTGGAGATCGGTTTTTCGGTGAGCCCATGCTCAATATCGAAGACATGATGCAGACCGATGACCGCGCAATGGGGGTGGTCAACATCCTGGCCGCCGACAAGCTGCTTAATGCCCCCCGTCTGTACGGCACGTTCCTGCTCTGGATGTTGTCCGAACTGTTCGAGCAATTGCCTGAGATCGGCGATCCCGAAAAGCCCAAACTGGTGTTTTTCTTTGACGAGGCCCATTTGCTCTTTAAGGACGCACCGGCCGTTCTGATTGAACGGATCGAGCTGGTGGTCCGGCTGGTGCGTTCCAAGGGCGTGGGCGTGTATTTTGTGACCCAGAACCCGCTGGACATTCCGGACAGCGTGCTGGCCCAACTGGGCAACAGAGTGCAGCATGCGCTGCGTGCTTTCACGCCGCGTGATCAAAAAGCGGTCCAGGCCACGGCCCAGACCATGCGCCCCAAATCCGGGCTGGACATCGAGGCGGCCATCACCGAGCTGGGTGTCGGGGAAGCCCTGGTCAGTTGCCTGGACGCCAAGGGCAGGCCCAGCGAGACTGAGCGAGTGTTTGTGGTCCCCCCGGGCAGCCAGATCGGCCCGATCACCCCGACTCAGCGGCAAAGCCTTTTGAGCTCATCGCTTGTGGCGGGCATTTACGAGCAGGCGCAGGACCGTGAATCCGCTTATGAAACCCTCAAATCCCATGCATTGCAGAAAGCTCCGCAAGCCCAGAGCGGTCATGCTGCGCCAGAAACCGGAGGTCTGCTCGGCGGCATGAGCGACCTGTTGTTTGGCTCAAGCGGCCCTCGTGGCGGTCAGCGCGATGGCATAGCGCAACTGGTGGTCAAAAGCGCGGTGCGGACCGTGGGCTCATCCATCGGGCGCGAGATTGTTCGCGGGGTGCTCGGAGGATTGCTTGGCGGGGGCCAGCGCCGCCGCTGAAATTGGCGTGTCAACGCACCGCCCGGCCGCGATGAGTGAGGCACACTGCGAACCATGCAAAACGTCGACGTACTCTCGCATCCGCTGATCCAGCACAAGCTGACCTTGCTGCGACAAAAGGCAACACCGCCCAGCCTGTTTCGAAGCCTGCTGCAGGACATCAGCGCCTGGATGGCCTATGAGCTGTCCCGGCAGGCGCCTGTGCTTGCGGTCGACATCGAAACGCCGCTGGAAGGCATGCGAGGAATGCGTTTTGACGGCCAGTCCCTGGCTCTGGTCTCGATCCTGCGGGCGGGCAACGGCATGCTCGAGGGCATGCTGCGGACCCTGCCGGAAGCCCGGGTGGGGCACATCGGTCTGTACAGGGACCCCGAGACCTTGCAGGCGGTCGAGTACTACTTCAAAATGCCGCACCGCACCGAGGACCTGGATGTGGTGGTGGCCGATCCGATGCTGGCGACCGGCCACACGGCCGTTGCAGCCCTGCAGCGGATCGCTGCGCTGCGGCCACGCAGCCTGCGGCTGGCATGTCTGGTCGCCTGCCCGGAAGGCCTGCGGACCTTACAAAATGAATTCCCACAGGTGCCGGTCATGACCTGCGCAATTGACCGGGAACTCAACGAACATGGCTACATCCTGCCAGGTCTGGGTGATGCCGGAGACCGGATGTTCGCAACCTTCTGACCCGGTGACCGCCCAACAGGCGGGTGAGGAGCAGCCCCGCAGGCTGCGCCCTCGGCTGATGTCAGTCGGCAGTAGCCTCTTCTTCAGGCTCGGCAGGTTCTGAGCGGACACGTCCCTCCTTTTTCGGCAAGGGCTGAATGTCGAGTTGAACTTCCTGCTTGTCGTCAAGGTCCACAGTCAAACGCCCGCCATCGGTGAGTCGGCCAAACAGCAGTTCGTCGGCCAGGGCCTTGCGAATGGTGTCCTGAATCAATCGTTGCATGGGGCGTGCCCCCATGAGCGGATCGAACCCTTTTTTCGCCAGATGCTTGCGAAGCGCATCGGTAAAGGTGACCTCCACCTTCTTGTCCGAGAGCTGCTGTTCCAGCTGAAGCAGGAACTTGTCCACCACCCGAAGGATGATCTGCTCGTCCAGTGGCTTGAAGCTGACAATCGCATCCAGACGGTTGCGAAATTCAGGGGTGAACAGGCGCTTGATATCCGCCATTTCATCACCTGCCTGACGGGGATTGGTAAAGCCAATGGCCGCCTTGTTCATGGTCTCTGCACCCGCATTGGTGGTCATCACAATGATGACGTTGCGGAAATCGGCTTTGCGTCCGTTGTTGTCGGTCAATGTGCCATGGTCCATGACTTGCAGCAGCACATTGAAAATGTCCGGATGGGCCTTTTCAATCTCATCGAGCAGCAACACACTGTGGGGTTTTTTGGTGATGGCTTCGGTCAGCAGCCCCCCCTGGTCAAAACCCACATAGCCCGGCGGCGCACCAATGAGTCGGCTGACCGCATGGCGCTCCATGTACTCGGACATGTCAAAACGGATCAGATCGATCCCCATGATGTAGGCCAGTTGTTTGGCAGCCTCGGTTTTGCCCACGCCGGTGGGCCCAGAAAACAGGAAAGAGCCAATGGGCTTGTCCTGCTTGCCCAGACCAGACCGGGCCATCTTGACGGCCGCCGCCAGCACCTCGAGGGCCTTGTCCTGCCCGAACACCACATTTTTGAGGTCGCGCTCAATGGTCTGGAGCTTTCCGCGATCATCATTGGAAACATTGGCGGGCGGAATGCGTGCAATCTTGGCCACAATGTCCTCGATTTCACTTTTGCCAATGGTTTTCTTGCGCCTGGAGGCCGCCAGGATGCGCTGCGCAGCTCCCGCCTCGTCGATAACATCAATGGCCTTGTCGGGCAAGTGGCGGTCGTTGATGTACTTGGCGGAGAGTTCGGCCGCCGCCTGCAGGGCCGCATTGGCGTACTTCACACTGTGGTGCTCTTCAAAACGGCTTTTGAGCCCTTTGAGGATTTCAATGGTCTCAGCCACGGAGGGTTCGACCACATCCACTTTCTGGAAACGGCGGCTCAACGCAGCATCCTTCTCGAAAATACCCCTGTACTCCTGGAAGGTGGTGGCGCCAATGCACTTGAGCTGACCGCTGGACAAAGCGGGCTTGAGCAGATTGGAGGCGTCCAACGTGCCGCCCGAGGCCGCTCCTGCACCAATCAGGGTGTGAATTTCGTCAATGAACAAAATGGCGTTGGGTTTGTCCTTGAGGGCCTTGAGAACCCCCTTCAAACGTTGTTCAAAATCCCCCCGGTACTTGGTCCCGGCGAGGAGCGCGCCCATGTCCAGGGAATACACACTGGACTCAGACAGGATTTCAGGCACCTGACCCTGGGTTATGCGCCAGGCCAGCCCCTCGGCAATGGCGGTCTTGCCAACGCCGGCCTCGCCCACCAACAGAGGGTTGTTCTTACGGCGACGGCACAGGATCTGGATGGTTCTTTCGACTTCGTACTCCCGTCCAATCAGGGGGTCGATCCGTCCATCTTTGGCTGCCTGGTTCAGATTCTGGGTGTATTGCTCCAGGGGAGACGCCTTTTCGCTGCGCTCACCCGATGACCCACCGCCCTCCTCGCCTTCACTGCTGGCCGGGGAGTCGGCTGATTTTTCGGACTCGGGAGGATCCGTTTTACGGATGCCATGAGCGATGAAATTGACCACATCCAGCCGTGTGATGCCCTGCTGATGCAGGTAATACACAGCGTGGGAGTCCTTTTCGCCAAAAATGGCCACCAGCACATTGGCACCCGTCACTTCCTTTTTGCCATTGCCCGTGGACTGCACATGCATGATGGCGCGCTGGATGACGCGTTGGAAACCCAAGGTTGGCTGGGTGTCCACTTCCTCGGTACCGGCAACCTGGGGCGTATTGTCCTTGATGAAGTTGCCCAGTGATTTGCGCAGATCATCGATATTGGCCGCGCAGGCCCGAAGCACCTCGGCTGCGCTCGGGTTGTCGAGCAAAGCCAGCAGCAAATGTTCCACGGTGATGAATTCGTGGCGTTGCTGACGCGCCTCCACGAAAGCCATATGAAGACTGACTTCCAATTCCTGGGCGATCATTTGTATTCCTTAAGCCTTGCTGATTTGAACTTGGGTGAAATCTGGGGACATATCCGGATTATTCAACCGGTTCGCTGACACATTGCAGCGGATGACCGGCATGCCGGGCAGCCTCCAACACCTGATTGACCTTGCTCACGGCAATGTCACGGGGATAAACGCCACAAACGCCCTTCCCGTCGAGGTGAATCTTGAGCATGATTTGCGTCGCCGCCTCACGGTCCTTGTTGAAGAATTCCTGGATCACCACCACCACAAACTCCATAGGGGTGTAGTCGTCATTGAGCATGACCACCTGATGCATCTGGGGGGGCTGGACGCGCCGGGCACGCCGTTCGAGCACGACGGCGTCACCATCCTCTGTTGTCCTGGTCGTCAAAGGGGGCATTTTCGGAGCGGCGGGTTTTCGCGTTGCCATGGTTTCATTCTAGCGAGGCTTCTAGCCTTTCAGGGCTAGATCTGAGCGATACCCCCACCAGGAGAGCCCCGGATCGCCCAGGGAAAACCGCACATTGACAAAATGGATCCGGGCGTTAGAAACTGGTTTAAAACTGATTTGCGGAGTCAAGCAAATGCCCAGCGGTACGGTCAAATGGTTCAATGACGCCAAGGGTTTCGGCTTCATTGAGCCTGATGGCGGAGGTCCTGATGCCTTTGCCCACTTTTCGGCCATCCAGATGGAGGGCTACAAAAGCCTGAAGGAGGGCTCCAGGGTGTCCTTCGAGCTGGCCCAGGGCCCTAAAGGCTTGATGGCGGTCAACATCCTGGCCCTCGCCGAGAATGAAGCTCCGCCTGACGAGTCACAGTCCCCCGGCTGACTGACCAGGTTTCAGTTCTCTATGAACTTGGTGCATGCCTGTGGAGGTATGCTGTCGTTCATATTCATCCTCTTGCCAGATCAATGTCATTGCACCACGCTGCGGTCCGTTTGTTTACCTGTTTGATGGTTTTTTGTACCTTTGTGCCCGAAACACTTCGGGCACAGGACGGACACCCGCAAATGAACCTGCAAAAAACCAGGCTGGCCGCTGGCATGCACCAGCTTGAGGTGCAGTTGGCCCAGACACCCTTGCAACGCCAGATCGGGCTGATGTGGCGCAAGGACATGCCTGCACACGAAGGCATGCTTTTTGTCTTTGAGCAGCCCGCCATTCAGTGTTTCTGGATGCGCAACACATTCATCCCCCTGAGCGCTGCATTCCTGGACGATGATGGACGTATCGTCAACCTGGTGGACATGCAACCCCTGAGGGATGACTCCCACTGCTCGGTCAAACCCGTGAGGTATGTCCTGGAGACCCATCTGGGCTGGTTCAGCAAACGCAATTTGCGTGCGGGCTTCAAAATCACGGGGGGGCCGTTCAACAAGTGACGGCCCAGTCAGCCTCGGTTGATTTCAGACCCCCCAGACCAGATCAGCCTCCTCCTGAAGACAGCGCCTGAGCACCTGCATCATAGGTTGTGCTCGCTGGGCAAGCCGGATGGGCTGATCGTCCTTGTCGGAGGGGGCGACCCCGTCGTGCGCGGCCTCCCGGCTCCCGCGAGCGTCCAAAGCCGCCCGACGCGCGAGCTCATCTGCCTCGATAGCAGCCTCCAGGCGCTGCAGTGCCAGATCCATTTGGGGCCACATGAGAATGCCCTTTTTCTGCGCTGATCCGGTGATGATTTGCAACAGCCGCCGTCCGTCGGGCTCGAGCATGATCAGATCAGGGGTCGCTCGGGATTTGAACTTGTAAAGCACACCTCACTCCTGCCCCTGAGCAGCTTGCGACGGCTCCAGACCCTGGATCTGGGTTTTGAGCTTGTGGCTGGCATGAAAGGTGGCTACCCTTCGGGCCTCGATGGGAATGAGTTCGCCGGTTCTGGGATTACGGCCAGGTCTTGGCGCCTTGATCCGGATCTGGAAGTTGCCAAACCCGGAGAGCTTGACATCCTCGCCCTGAACCAGCCTTTCGATCATCAAATCGAAAAAGGCATCCACCATGTCTTTGGACTCGCGCTTGTTCAAACCAATCTGGTCAAACAGCAAATCTGCCAGTTGAGCTTTGGTCAGTGCAGGTGTTTCGAGGCTTTCAACCGTGATTTCCATCTCAAGAGCCCTTCAGGTGCGCAGCCGCGCAGAGAGTTGATGCTCCAAATGCGTCAGAAGGGATTTCATCACTGTCTCGATCTGTTCATCCGTCAGATTGCCTTGCGGATCGCCAAGGGTCAGCCGGACAGCCAAACTCTTTTCGCCCTTTTGAACACCCCCGGACACAGCATCGGGCCTGGGACGGTAAATGTCAAACAGCACCGCATCCTGGAGCAGTCCTTGGGTCGGCGCCGCACCGATGGCATGCATCAACTGGGCGTGTGTAACGCCGTCACTGACAACCAGGGCCATATCCCTCTCGACAGCTTGGTGCCGGGCCACACCGTGGGCTACTGGCACTGCGCGGGTCAACACGGCCTCAAGGTCCAATTCAAACAGCACCGGTGCACTGGGCAACTCCCAGGCCTGTCGCCAGCGCGGGTGCAACTCACCCACATGACCGATGGCCTTGCCGTCAAGCACCACCTTCGCTGATCGGCCAGGATGCAGGGCCGAATGCTCGACAGGCAGAAACTCGACCTTGAGAGGGGCAAGCAGGGCTTCCACATCGCCCTTGACATCGTAAAAATCAACGTTTTGGGCCCTCCCCTGCCATCCCAGAGGCTGCTGCGGGCCCCAGGCCATGCCTGCCACGCGCATGGGCTGATCAAAGCCCTCGACTGTGGTGTCACTGCCTTTGACCGCGGCATCGCGCAAGAACACTCGCCCCAGCTCGAACACGCGCACCCGGGTTGCCTTGCGGTCGGCGTTGAACTTGACAACCTGCAGCAACGAGCCGATCAACGTCGAGCGCATCACACTCATCTGGCTGGCAATCGGGTTGAGCAGACGGATCGGATCGGAGTTGCCGGCCAGTTCACGCTCCCAGTTTTCCTCGACAAAGCTGAAATTGATGGTTTCCTGGTAGCCCAGCCCAGCCAGCATTCGACGAACAGCGAAAGGATTTCGGCTGCTTTCAGCGCGAATCTTGGCCGTGATCGGAGCCAATGGCGGGTTCGTCGGCAGATTGTTGTAGCCGACCATGCGGGCCACTTCCTCGATCAGGTCTTCCTCGATCTGCAGGTCAAAGCGAAAGCTCGGGGGCCTGACGGTCACGACACCGTCGCCTTCAGTGATTTCAAGGCCCAGACCACGCAACGCGTCGGCGCATTGCTGTTGGGTCAGCGGCATCCCGATCACCTTGTTGGCACGGGACACCCGCAGCGTGACCGGCTTGGCGGTCGGGATATTCAGGGTCTGGTCGTCAATGGGGCCGACCCGGGTTTCCGGCGTGCCACAGATGTCGATCACCAGCCGTGTGATGCGCTCGACGTGTTCGGCCGTCGACTGCGGGTCCACACCGCGCTCGAAACGATGACCGGCATCGGTCGAGAAGTTGTAGCGACGAGAACGACCGGCAATGGCCGAGGGCCACCAGAAGGCAGCCTCAATGTAGATGTTCTGCGTGGCATCGGAGACGGCAGTGGCGTCACCGCCCATGATGCCCGCCAGCGACTCGACCTGTCGGTCATCGGCAATGACACCGACTTTCTCGTCCACCGTCACAGTGTTACCGTTGAGCAACTTGAGCGATTCACCGGGCTGACCCCATCGGACCTGCAAGCCGCCGTGAATTTTGTCAAGATCGAAGATGTGCGAGGGACGACCAAGCTCGAACATCACATAGTTCGAAATATCGACCAGAGGACTCACGCTGCGCTGACCGCAACGAGCCAGTCGGTCCACCATCCACCGCGGGGTTTGCGCCCGGGTATTCACGCCCATGACCACCCGGCCGCTGAAGCGGCCGCACAGGTCGGCGGCGTGCACCTTGACGGCCAGCTTGCTGGCAATTTGCGGGGCTACGGGGGGGAAAGCCGGTACCTTGAGCGGCGCACCCGTCAGGGCCGAGACTTCGCGGGCAATGCCGAAAACACTCAGGCAATGAGCCAAATTGGGGGTGAGCTTGAGGGTGAAGAGCGTATCGTCCAGATTGAGGAATTGACGGATGTCCTGACCGAGCGGCGCGTCCAGTGGCAATTCGAGCAGGCCAGCGTGGTCATCGGCAATCTGCAATTCCTTGGCCGAGCACAGCATGCCCTGGCTTTCAACACCGCGCAGTTTGCCGACCTTGATGACGAAGGGCTTTGCGTCCTCGCCGGGTGGCAATTGTGCACCCACCAGGGCGCAAGGCACACGGATACCCACGCGGGCATTGGGTGCGCCGCAAACAATGTTAAGCAGGCTGCCCTGCCCCACATCCACCTGGCAAACACGCAGGCGGTCTGCGTTGGGGTGCTGCACGGCTTGCCTGATTTCGCCGATCACGATCTTGGTGAAGGGTGGAGCCACGGGTTGAAGTTCTTCAACCTCCAGTCCAGCCATGGTCAGGATGTCGGCCAGCGCCTGGGTGCTGATGTCGGGGTTGCAGAATTCGCGCAACCAAGATTCGGGGAATTGCATGTCTCGCTCGGTCTCGTGATTTACTGGAACTGGCGCAGGAAGCGGATGTCACCGTCAAAAAACAGACGCAGGTCGTTCACGCCGTAGCGCAACATGGTCAGGCGGTCAGGTCCCATGCCGAAGGCAAAGCCAATGAAGTGCTCGGGGTCCAGCCCCATATTGCGCACCACGTTTGGATGAACCTGACCGGATCCAGCCACCTCGAGCCATCGCCCCGCCAAGGGTCCGGTCTGAAACTGGATGTCGATCTCTGCGCTGGGCTCGGTGAAAGGGAAAAAACTGGGACGGAACCGCAGCACCAGATCGTCGCTCTCGAAAAAAGTGCGGCAAAAATCAGTGAACACCACCTTGAGGTCCTTGAAACTCACGTTCTCGCCGATCCACAGCCCTTCACATTGGTGGAACATGGGTGAATGGGTCGCATCGCTGTCCACACGGTAGGTGCGGCCCGGCGCGATCACGCGGATCTCGGGCATGCCCTGCCCCGCATGAAGCCGCGCAAGGTAGCGCTTGACATGTTGCACCGCATGGCGGATCTGCATCGGGCTGGTATGTGTGCGCAGAAGATGTCCGCCCTCAACATAGAAAGTGTCGTGCATGGAACGCGCCGGGTGGTCTTCGGGTGTGTTGAGCGCAGTGAAGTTGAACCAGTCGGTCTCGATCTCGGGACCCTGGGCCACCTCGAACCCCATGGAACTAAAAATCTGCTCAATGCGCTCGAGCGTGAGCGAGACCGGATGGAGCCCGCCGAAGGAGCCTCGTCGACCGGGAAGACTCACATCAAGAGCCTCCGCCTTGAGCTGTGTCTGTAATTCGGCATCGGCCAGCGCCTGACGGCGCTCGGTCAGCGCAGCTTCAATGGCCTGCTTGGCCAGGTTGATGGCAGCGCCACGGGTTTTTTTGTCATCGACACTGAGTGCAGCCATGCCTTTCATCAACTCGGTAATGCGGCCGCCCTTGCCCAGATAACGGGCTTTGGCGTTTTCGAGGTCTACAGGGGTGCTCGCTTGCGCGAAGGCTTGACGCGCCGCCTCGACCAGAGAGTCCAACTCGTTCATGTTCTGCAGTGACTGAAGGAAATTCAATAAAAAAGGGATTGAAGCCCTTGCAAGCCTCAACCCCTTTGACGGTACGGGTGCTGGACCTGAAGGCCCATATCGCCCGTGAAATCAGGCAGCAGCCAGCTTGGCCTTGACCTGGTTCACGATACCGGCGAAAGCGGCCTTGTCGTGCACGGCGATATCAGCCAGCACTTTACGGTCGATTTCGATGGCAGCCTTCTTCAGGCCGTTGGCGAACTGACTGTAGGTCATGCCCAGTTCACGCGCAGCGGCGTTGATACGGGCAATCCACAACTGACGAAACACACGCTTTTTGGTGCGGCGGTCACGGTAAGCGTACTGACCGGCCTTCATCACCGCCTGTTTGGCGATGCGAAAGACGTTGCCGCGACGACCGCGGTAACCTTTGGCCAGAGCCAGGACTTTCTTGTGACGGGCGCGAGCCGTGACACCACGTTTGACGCGAGGCATATGAGTTCTCCTTGTTCGTCAGTGAATTACAGGCCAGCCGAAGGCAGCATCTGTGCCATGTGACCCATATTGGTCTCATGCACGGCCACTGCACCACGAAGGTGGCGTTTGTTCTTGGTGGTCTTCTTGGTCAGGATGTGACGCTTGAAGGCTTGACCGCGTTTGACGGTTCCACCGGGACGAACACGGAAGCGCTTTTTGGCGCTGCTCTTGGTCTTCATCTTGGGCATTTGAATGCTCCTTTAGTTGTGCTCGTGAGGTGTCTGCAAACGGTTTGCAGCCTTGTTGACCCCGAGACACTTTTGACAGCCGGTTTTCACCGGCTGGATTGATCCGCCCGAAGACAGATCAAACGCTTTGCGCAGATACGGTCGCTGGAGGCCCCGCCTCTGCTTTCGCTGCGCCAGGCTTCCTCTTGCCAGGCGCAATCATCATGATCATCTGTCGGCCTTCCAGTTTGGGGAACTGCTCCACCACAATCAGATCTGCCAGTTCATCACGAATTCGCTGCAACAAGGCCATCCCCAACTCCTGGTGCGTGATCTCGCGACCTCGGAAACGCAGGGTGATCTTGCACTTATCACCATCCGCCAAAAAACGACGGATGTTGCGCATCTTGATGTTGTAGTCACCATCATCGGTACCGGGTCGAAACTTGACTTCCTTGATGTCAATCACCGTCTGCTTGGCTTTGGCTTCAGCCGCACGTTTTTGCTCCTGGTACTTGAACTTGCCGTAATCCACCAGGCGGCACACAGGCGGGCTGGCCATAGGGGCAATTTCCACCAGATCAACATCCAGTTCACCTGCCATGCGCAGGGCATCGGCAAGCGACATGACGCCCATTGGCTCGTTTTCAGGGCCGGAGACCCGGATTTCTGGAGCCGAGATTTCACGGTTCAAACGGTGTTTGCGTTCCTCGCGTTGGCGACGGTCTCGAAATTCTGTAGCGATGACTCAAATCCTTTTCAAAAAATCAGACAAGCAATCCACACACCTGCTGGCCCCTTGGGGCCATGGAGGTGACAAGCACCATCAGGCTTTGGAAGCAATGTCGGCTGCAATGCGTTCAATGAACGATTCGACCGACATGACCCCGAGGTCTTTGTTCCCACGGGCGCGAACTGCAACGGATCCGGCTTCCTTTTCCTTATCGCCGGCAACAAGGATATAAGGAAGCTTTTGCATTGAATGCTCGCGTATTTTATACGTTATTTTTTCGTTGCGCAGATCCAGGCTCACCCTAAGGTCTTGATTTGGCAGTGATTTTTGGATTTTATTGGCAATTTCGCGACAGTAATCGGCTTGTGAATCGGTGATGTTGAGCACAGACACCTGTACGGGCGCCAGCCAGGTGGGCAAGGCACCCGCATGCTGCTCGACCAGAATGCCGATGAAACGCTCCAGGCTGCCGACAATTGCACGGTGCAGAATCACGGGGCGCTGGCGACTGCCGTCTTCAGCGGTGTAGAGGGCATCGAGACGTTCGGACAGATTGAAATCGACCTGGATGGTCCCGCACTGCCACTCACGACCAATGGCATCCTTGAGTGTGTATTCGATCTTGGGCCCGTAAAAAGCCCCGTCCCCCTCGGAAATGACGAATTCACATCCCGAATGGCGAAGACTGTCCATCAGCGCCTTTTCCGCCTTGTCCCAGAGTTCATCGGCGCCAATGCGGGCGACAGGACGGGTGGAAACCTTGTAAAGGATATCGGCAAAACCAAAATCGGCGTACACCTTCTTGAGCACTTTGGTGAAGGTGTCGCACTCGGAAAGAATCTGGTCTTCGGTACAGAAAATGTGTCCATCATCCTGCGTGAAGCCGCGCACACGCATGATGCCATGCAGACCCCCAGAAGGCTCGTTGCGGTGGCATTGCCCAAACTCGCCGTAGCGCAAGGGCAGATCGCGATAGCTTTTGATCCCCTGTTTGAAAATCAGTATGTGCCCCGGACAATTCATCGGCTTCAAGGCGTAATCGCGCTTTTCCGATTCGGTGGTGAACATGTTCTCGCGGTACTTGTCCCAGTGTCCGGTTTTTTCCCACAAACTCTTGTCAATGATCTGCGGACCCTTGACCTCCAGGTAACCGTTGTCGCGATAAACCTGACGCATGTACTGCTCCACGCGTTGCCACACGGTCCAGCCCTTGGGGTGCCAGAACACAAGACCCGGTGCATGGTCATCGATGTGAAAAAGGTCCAGTTCACGTCCGAGCCTGCGATGGTCTCGTTTCTCGGCCTCCTCCAGTCGCAAAAGATACTGCTGCAACTCTTCCTTGGTGGCCCAGGCCGTCCCATACACCCGCTGCAACATTTCGTTCTTGCTGTCACCCCGCCAGTAAGCTCCGGCCACTTTCATCAGCTTGAAGTGCTTGAGCTTCCCGGTACTGGGCACGTGGGGCCCGCGGCATAAATCTTCAAAATTACCTTCACGGTACAGGCTGACCTCTTCGCCAGCGGGGATCGAACCGATGATTTCGGCCTTGTAATGTTCGCCCAAGCTTTTGAAATAGGCCACCGCTTCATCGCGCCCGAGCACTCGACGCACCACGGGTTCGTCTTTTGCCGCCAGCTCGACCATGCGCTTTTCTATCGCAGCCAGATCCTCGGGCGTGAAGGCCCGTTCGTAGGAAAAGTCGTAATAAAAGCCGTTGTCAATCACCGGGCCAATGGTCACCTGTGCCTCAGGAAACAGTTCCTTGACCGCGTAAGCCAGCAGATGGGCCGTAGAGTGGCGGATGAGCTCCAGACCTTCAGGGTCTTTGGCAGTCACGATGGACAGACGGGCATCCTTTTCAACCCTGTAGGAAGCATCGACCAGACGACCGTCCACCTTGCCGCCCAGGGTGGCCTTGGACAAACCGGTACCGATGGCGGCGGCCACTTCTGCGACGGTCAAGGGACCGGGGAAATCACGAATTGATCCGTCAGGAAGGGTGATGTGCAACATGAGAAACCAGACAATAAAAAAGCGCGGGATTTCCGCGCTGGATCGAGAAAGGCAGGCGCGATTGGCTGGCGGTCAGGTGCCAATACAGCGTATTGTCGTTCGCGGTGTCATGACCTGTGATCCCTATCTCGCTCTTGCATTCTCAGATGATTCTCATTGTCCCATAATTTTTGGGGCTGCCTGAATTATCCAGTGCCCCAAGACCAAGCCCCTTGACGGGAAGCCTCATCTTAAGTCCGTCAGCATGATGTCGGGATGACTGGTTTAAGATGCCGGTCTGTAGATTTCACCAGTCAAAAAGACGTACCACGATGACCAAGACCGCTGATGCTTCCAAAATCATCTACACCTTGACAGACGAGGCCCCAAGGCTGGCCACGGAAGCCTTTCTTCCCGTCATTCGCAGTTTCACCAAGCCAGCCGGCGTCACTGTGGAGACCAGTGATATTTCTGTTGCTGCACGCATCCTGGGTGAGTTCTCCGAATTCCTCGGCCCTCAGCAGCAGCTGCCCAACAACCTGGCTGCTCTGGGCAAGCTCACCTTGCGGCCCGAAGCCAACATCATCAAGCTGCCCAACATCAGTGCCTCGGTGGCCCAACTGGTGGCGGCCATCAAGGAGTTGCAGTCCAAGGGCTACAAGGTTCCTGATTACCCTGAAAATCCAAAAAACGATGACGAGAAGGCTATCAAGACGCGTTACGGCAAATGTCTGGGCTCAGCGGTCAATCCGGTGTTGCGGGAGGGTAACTCCGATCGTCGAGCTCCGCGTGCTGTCAAGGAATATGCGCGAAAGAATCCGCACATCATGGCCGAGTGGAGTCAGGCATCTCGCACCCACGTTTCTCACATGCACGCAGGCGACTTTTATCACGGCGAAAAGTCCATGACGCTGGACCGTGCACGAGATGTGAAGATGGAGCTCATCACCCCAAGCGGCAAAACTTTACTGCTCAAGTCTAAGGTCTCGCTGATGGATCGCGAGGTCATTGACAGCATGTTCATGAGCAAGAAGGCGCTGCTGGACTTCTACGAAAAGGAAATCGAGGATGCCCGCAAGACCGGCGTGATGTTCTCCCTGCATGTCAAAGCCACCATGATGAAGGTCTCCCACCCTATCGTCTTTGGCCACTGCGTCAGGATTTTCTACAAGGAAGCTTTTGAAAAGCACGCCAAGACCTTCAAGGAACTGGGCGTGAATGTCAATAACGGCATGGTTGATCTCTACACAAAGATCGCCACACTGCCTCAGTCCAAACAGGAAGAAATCAAGAGGGACCTTCACGCCTGTCACGAACATCGGCCAGAACTTGCAATGGTCGATTCAGCCAAGGGCATCACCAACTTCCATTCGCCTAACGACGTCATCGTGGACGCTTCCATGCCCGCCATGATCCGCAACGGCGGCAAGATGTGGGGTGCGGATGGCCGCCTCAAAGATGTCAAGGCCGTCATGCCTGAGTCCACATTTGCCCGCATCTATCAGGAGATGATCAACTTCTGCAAGTGGCATGGCGCTTTCGACCCGCGCACCATGGGTACGGTGCCCAACGTCGGCCTCATGGCTCAGCAGGCCGAGGAATACGGCTCCCATGACAAAACTTTTGAAATTCCGGAAGACGGGGTGGCCAACATCACCGACCTCGAAACCGGTGAAGTGCTGCTCAGCCAGAATGTGGAAGAAGGGGATATCTGGCGCATGTGCCAGGTCAAGGACGCCGCCATCCGCGACTGGGTCAAGCTGGCCGTCAATCGTGCCCGCAACTCGGGCATGCCGGTGGTGTTCTGGCTTGACGCCTATCGACCGCATGAGGCACAACTGATCCGAAAGGTCAGGATGTACCTGCATGAACACGACACCACCGGTCTGGACATCCAAATCATGAGCCAGGTACGCGCCATGCGCTACACACTCGAGCGCGTGATCCGCGGCATGGACACCATCAGTGCCACTGGCAATATTTTGCGAGACTACCTGACCGACCTCTTCCCCATCATGGAATTGGGCACTTCGGCAAAGATGCTGTCGATTGTTCCCCTGATGGCCGGCGGCGGCATGTACGAGACAGGTGCCGGTGGCTCTGCACCCAAGCATGTTCAACAACTTGTGGAAGAAAACCATCTGCGATGGGATTCCCTGGGTGAGTTCCTGGCACTGGCCGTATCCTTGGAAGATCTGGGCATCAAGAATCACAATGCCAAAGCCAAACTGCTGGCCAAAACCCTTGATGCCGCCACAGGTATGCTACTGGACAATCGCAAGAGCCCGTCACCCAAGACCGGCGAACTTGACAATCGGGGCAGCCAGTTCTATCTGGCACTTTACTGGGCGCAGGCTCTTGCACAGCAGACCGACGACAAGGAACTGGCCGATGTGTTCAAGCCCCTGGCCCAACAGCTCGTCGATAACGAAAGCAAGATCATCGGCGAGCTCGGCGCGGTGCAAGGCAAGGCCGTGGATATTGGCGGGTACTACATGCCCGATACCGGCAAGCTCAAAACCGTCATGTGCCCCAGCCAGACCTTCAACAGTCTGCTTTCCGGCATGTCCTGATCTTGTCTGATCCGTCAGCCCGGCATGGTGGCCGGTGCATGGTCAATGAAAAAGCCCGGCTCGAGCCGGGCTTTTTCATTGTGTCCCGGCACGTTCACCGGGCTCAAAAGGCTTCAGTGAAATTGCTCTTCCTCGGTCGAGCCGGTCAGGGCTTTCACCGACGATGACCCCCCCTGGATCACGGTCGTGACGTCATCGAAATACCCAGCGCCAACTTCCTGCTGGTGTGACACAAAGGTGTAGCCCTGCTCACGGGCGGCGAATTCGGGCTCCTGCACCATGTTGACATAGTGCTTCATGCCTTCTCCGCGAGCATAGGCGTGAGCAAACTGGAACGTGTTGTACCAGTTGATGTGAATCCCGGCCAGAGTGATGAACTGGTATTTGTAGCCCAATGCCGAGAGCTCGTCCTGGAACGCTGCAATCGTTGGGTCATCCAGATTCTTTTTCCAGTTGAAAGACGGCGAGCAGTTGTAGGACAACAGCTTGCCCGGGGATGCTGCGTGTACCGCCTGGGCAAATTCACGGGCAAAGCCCAGATCGGGTGTGCCAGTCTCGCACCACACCAAATCAGCGTAAGGGGCGTAAGCCACGCCACGGCTGATGGCTTGCTCCAGACCGTTCCTGACGCGGTAAAAACCTTCTTGCGTGCGCTCCCCCGTCAGGAACGGTTTGTCGTTGGCGTCGTGGTCGCTCGTGATCAGATTGGCGGCTTCGGCATCGGTTCGAGCCAGGATCAGGGTATTGACACCCATTGTGTCCGCCGCGAAGCGGGCAGCGATCAGCTTCTCGCAGGCTTCCTGCGTGGGCACCAGCACCTTGCCGCCCATGTGACCGCACTTCTTCACAGCCGCCAGCTGATCCTCGAAATGCACACCGGCAGCGCCAGCGGCAATCATGTTTTTCATCAGTTCAAACGCATTGAGAACGCCACCAAACCCGGCCTCAGCGTCGGCCACGATGGGCAGAAAATAGTCAATGAACTCCTTGTCGCCGGGGTTGATGCCACGGCCCCACTGGATTTCGTCCGCACGCTTGAAGGTGTTGTTGATGCGACGCACCATGGTCGGCACCGAGTCGTAGGCGTACAGCGATTGGTCGGGATACATGGTTTCGGAGGTGTTGCCATCAGCCGCGACTTGCCAGCCCGACAGGTACACCGCCTCGAGTCCCGCTTTGGCCTGCTGCATGGCCTGGCCAGCGCTGATCGCGCCGAAGGCGTTCACGTAGCCCTTCTTGGCGCCACCGTTGACTTTGTCCCACAGCTTTTCAGCGCCCCGTTTGGCCAGCGTGTAGTCAATAGGCATGCTACCCCGCAGACGAACCACGTCTGCAGCCGAATAGCCACGCTTGACGCCTTTCCAGCGGGGGTTGCTGGCCCAGTCTTTTTCCAGGGCTGCGATCTGCTGTTCGCGGCTGAGTTGTTCCGTGAGGTTTTGAGGCATATGGCACTCCTGAGTGGTTGATGAAACTGAGCGGAGTACGCCGGGATGCGTGATCTCCATAGCTGGGATCTTAACTCTTGTACAAGACTCAATATGATTCATGTGTCTTATACAAGATAAATAAATTTCATATTTAAATCAACAACTTAAAATTTATTTATTGTATTATGAAATATCAATTCTCATATTGAGAAAATTTGCTGCGATGCACAATACTTATTTTTTGTATTGCGAAATGTAAAGGGGTGGGATGAAAATCGATGGCCCCGTTGAACAAGTCCATGAAAAGCGGTAACCCAAAGAGTTGAGCCGGGAACTTGCCAGCATTGCTGCAAAGAAGTCACTCACTCCGAGGAACATCAAGCAATAAGGGTCGATACCTCGACGCAACACTGGCAGCAGATTTTGCAATTTTGTTCTTGGAGTCGGAATTGATCTCCATTAGCATCGCAAGTGCTGGAAAACAAGTGTTTCCGGTTTGAACCAACTTCCGATCAAAGGAAATCAACATGGCAACTGCAAAGAAATCCCCGGCCAAGAAAGCTGCCGCCAAGAAGGCAGCACCGGCCAAGAAAGCTGCTCCTGCGAAAAAAGCGCCGGCCAAAAAGCCGGCCGCAGCCAAGAAAGCCGCCCCTGCCAAAAAGGCTGCGCCGGCCAAAAAAGCGGTAGCGAAAAAAGCGCCGGCCAAAAAAGCCGCTGCCAAAGCGCCCGCCAAGAAGCGTACGCCCAATCCTGCGTTCATGAAGGCTCTGACACCCAGCGCCGCACTGGCAGCTGTGGTAGGCGCTTCTCCGCTGCCACGCACCGAAGTGGTCAGCAAAATGTGGGCCTACATCAAGAAAAACGGTCTTCAGGACAAGGTCAACAAGCGGGCTATCAATGCAGATGACAAGCTCAAGGCCGTCTTTGGCAAGTCCCAGGTCACCATGTTCGAGATGGCGGGGCTGATCGGCAAGCACCTCAAGTGATCTGCTGATTCACCAACAAAAAACCCGCTTCGGCGGGTTTTTTGTTGAGTGCGCGTATGCCCTTCAGTTCGCCTTCAAGGCCGCCTGCCTGATGGATTGGAGGGTCGAGCGCGTGGTGATCACCTCGGGATCAAGCATGATTTCAATCAGTGTGCCCTGTGGCCTGCTCAGCGCCCTCAACAGTGCTGGCTCGAACTCCCAGGTGCTCGTGATCTTTTCGCCAAAGTAGCCGTAGGCGCCAGCCAAAGCGGAAAAATCAGGATTCGTCAGACTCGAGCCTGAGACGCGATCGGGGTATTCACGCTCCTGGTGCATCCGTATCGTGCCGTACATGCCGTTATTGAGCAAGACAATGATGCTCTTGCCGCCATGCTGAACCGCCGTGGCCAGTTCCTGCCCGGTCATGAGAAAGTCACCATCGCCTGCGATCGTGATACTCAGACGTCCAGTCAACAAGTTGGCGGCGATGCCGGCCGGTACGCCATAGCCCATCGATCCCGCCGTGGGCGCAAGCTGAACCTTGTGGCCCTTGGCCAATCCCGGATGCCGGAAAAAACGGTGCATCCAGGAAGCAAAATTGCCGGCTCCGTTGGTGAGCACTGTGTCCTGCGGCAAATGCTTTTGAAGGGACTGCACCACCTCATGCATGTCCATGTTCCCAGGCAAAGGTTGCGGCTGCAGGTTTTCCAGGTAGCCCTGATGGGCTTGCCGCGTCCACTCGGCCCAAGGCAGTTGGGTCGGCGCGGTCAAGACCTCCAGGCTTCGTGCGGCTGCATTCATGGTGGCACAAATGGCCAGATCGGCCTGATAGACACGGTTGAGCTCTTCGGGGCTTCCGTGGATATGCACCAGTTTCTGCAAGGGCTTGGGTACTTTAAGCAGGCTGTAACCACCTGTGGTCATCTCGCCCAGCCGTGGTCCGATGGCCACGATCAGATCTGCGTCCTTGATTCGTTGCGCAAGTTTGGGGTTGATGGCAATGCCCACATCTCCCGCATATTGGGGGTGATTGTTGTCAAAAGTGTCCTGGAAGCGGAAAGCGTTACACACCGGAAGTCGCCAGTTCTCGGCAAATCGCTGCAGGGCCTGAGCGGCCTGCGGAGTCCAGCCCCCCCCACCTGCAATCACCAGCGGTCGCTGACTTTGCAGCAACAACTCGCGCAAACCACGCAAGCTTCCCGGGTCGCTCCAGGCTTGAACAGGTTCCACCCTTGGCATCGGTTGCACGCTCTTGACGGTGGCGGTGAGCATATCCTCAGGCAATACCAGCACCACCGGTCCTGGTCGTCCATTCATGGCGGTGGCAAAGGCACGGGCCACATATTCCGGGATGCGCTCGGGATCGTCAATGCGTTCCACACGCTTGGCCATACCTTTGGTTGAAGGGCCGAAGAAATGGGTGTAGTCGAGCTCCTGGAATGCCTCTCGATCGCGTGTATCGCTGGCCACATCACCGACAAACAAGACCATGGGGGTCGAATCCTGAAAGGCCGTATGTACGCCGATCGAGGCATTGGTCGCCCCAGGGCCCCGGGTCACAAAGCAGACCCCGGGTCGGCCCGTCAGTCGCCCCTGTGCATCGGCCATGAAGGCCGCTCCACCCTCCTGGCGACAGGTGATAAAACGGATCTGGTCACGGTAACGATGAAAACCGTCCAGTACTGCCAGATAGCTCTCGCCTGGAACCCCAAATGCATGGGTCACGCCCTGGGCCAGAAGGCATTCAACAAGCAAGTGGCCGGCAATGGGTGAAGTCATGTCATGATTGTGCAATGACTTGTCGACGAGGCGTGTCGCCCAAATGGCGACTGAACACAGGTCACGAAAGGTGGGGCGTACGCTTGCCGACGCCCAATGCGGCACCCACACTCAGCAGGAGTACCAGGGCCGCCCCTACCAGGGTGGCTGCATACCATCCTTTGTCCATCAATACGCCAAAGATCAGAGGGGATAGGGCAAAACCCACATCCAGACCTGAATAGACCATTCCGTAGACACGACCGGTGGCGCCCTTGGGGGTGGCCTTCTTGATCATGAGATCGCGACTGGGCCCCCCCAGTCCCACGGCAAACCCTGTCGCGGCCAGCAAGACCAGCGTGCCGATCTTGCCTAACCATCCACTGGCACATAACACCATAAAGACCGCCGCCAGACTCATGCATGCAGCCACAACACGGTCACTCCACAGAGGAAAGCGCGCTGCGACAAACCCGCCCGCCAGCATGCCCACTGCTCCACAGAGCATGTAGGCCGTAAGGGTCATGGATGCGGCTTCAAGACTCACGTTGTGCAAGGCCTTGAGAATGGGTACGGAAAAATTCTGAACCACGGCCAGCGTCATGGTTGAGAGCAGAAAAAAGGCAAAGCACCACCAGACGACCGAAAGACGCATGAATGCCAGATCCGACTCACTGGCTTGTCCCAATTCAGTTCGGGTTCGTGGCGTGGTCTGCAAAAGGTCCTTGCGCAGGACCAGCAGTAACAGAATTCCCGCATACAGGAGCGCTGCTGCGATGTAGGCACCGCGCCAGCCCACCCATGCGGTCGCCCCCATGAGAAAAACAGGCGCTGCCGCCCAGCCCAGATTCCCGGTCAGTCCATGGACACTGAAGGCGTAGCCCAGACGGGAAGTTGACACCCTTTGGTTGAGAATGGTGAAGTCAACCGGGTGAAAGGCGCAGTTACCCAGACCGGCCAGAACAGCGGCCACCATCATGCCTTCGTAGCCCGAAGCACCGGCGGCTGTCAGACACGCGAACACGAACAGGACCACCGACACCCACATCACGGGCCTCGCGCCCAATCGGTCGACCACAAATCCCGCCAAAGCCTGCCCGAGGCCTGAAACCACAAAGAATACCGTGGACAACAAACCCAGTTGGGAAAAAGACCAGCCGAATTCCCGGATAAACACCGGAAACATGACCGGCAGGAGCAAATGGGAAAAATGAGAGCAGGCGTGCGCCAGCCCCACCAGCCCCATGACGGAGGCATCCTTTCGCAAAGGGACCTGAGATTCAAGCGCGGCGCTGGTCATGGGCAAATTCTGCAAAGCCTTCGACCGAAGGCATCAAGTCGGAATCATACGATCCCTTCTTGGTCCCTCAAGCCTGCAGGTGACACCGATGGGGGTCACGCGCCCAGGATCTTTCCCTCAAACTCGAACACCCCCGGATTGCGCACAGGATCAACAGCCACCTGGATGCGGGTCTTGGGCGGAAACCTGCCCTCCAGTAGCTGCCTGGAAAGCGGGTTTTCAATGCGTTGCTGGATGGCACGCTTGAGCGGTCGGGCGCCAAAAACCGGATCGAAACCCACCTTGGCCAGTTCTGCCAGCGCTGCATCGCTGACCGCCAGTTCCAGATCCATCCGGGCCAGGCGCTCGCAAAGCGCCTGCAGCTGGATTTTGGCGATGGAGGCGATATGGGCTGCATCGAGTCCGTGGAAAACCACTGTCTCGTCGATACGGTTGAGAAATTCCGGGCGGAAATGGCTTTTCAGTTCGTCCCAAACCGCATCCTTGATGTCCTCGTAGGGCCGCCCGACCATGGACTGGATCAAGTGCGAGCCGATATTGGAAGTCATCACAATGACGGTATTCTTGAAGTCCACCGTACGACCCTGCCCATCGGTGAGGCGACCGTCATCGAGTACCTGTAGCAGGATGTTGAAAACATCCGGATGGGCTTTTTCCACCTCATCGAGCAGCAGGACTGCATAGGGTTTGCGGCGTACGGCTTCGGTCAGGAAACCACCTTCTTCATAGCCCACATAGCCCGGAGGGGCACCAATCAGGCGGGCCACCGAATGCTTCTCCATGAATTCGCTCATATCCAGACGAACCATGTGGTCGGGCGAGTCGAACAGAAAGTTGGCCAGCGCCTTGCACAGTTCGGTTTTACCGACCCCGGTCGGCCCTAGAAAAAGGAAAGAGCCCGTGGGACGGTTGGGGTCAGATAGACCCGAACGGGAGCGACGGATGGCATTGGCGACGGCCGAAATCGCCTCGTCTTGTCCCACCACACGCTCATGAAGACCCGCCTCCATTTGCAGCAATTTTTCGCGCTCCCCCTGCATCATCTTGGCAACAGGGATACCGGTTGCACGCGAGACCACCTCAGCGATTTCCTCGGCACCAACCTGGGTGCGTAACAACCGGGGGGTCTGGGCCTCATTTCCAGACTCCTTGGCCTGGGCTTCCTTGAGACGTTTTTCGAGTTCAGGTAATTTGCCGTATTGCAGCTCGGCCACCTTGTTGAAGTCCCCCTTGCGGGTGAGTTCCTCGATCTGCTGACGCAACTGGTCGATCTGCTCACGCAGTTGCTGGCCGCCCTGGGCCTGGGCCTTTTCTGATCGCCAGACCTCCTCAAGATCAGCCGCGTCCTTTTGAAGTTTGGCGATTTCTTCCTCGATCAATGCAAAACGCTTTTGCGACGCCTCATCCGCTTCCTTGCGTACGGCCTCTCTCTCGATCTGCAACTGGATCAGTCGTCGGTCAAGCTTGTCCATCACCTCCGGTTTGGAGTCGATCTCGATTTTGATTTTGGCCGCAGCCTCATCGATCAGGTCAATCGCCTTGTCGGGCAGGAATCGGTCGGTGATGTAGCGGTGGCTGAGCTCGGCGGCTGCAACGATGGCCGGATCGGTGATGTCGACGCCATGGTGGACTTCATATTTTTCCTGCAAGCCACGTAAAATGGCGATCGTCGCCTCCACACTGGGCTCTTCAACCAGGATCTTCTGGAAACGCCGTTCAAGGGCTGCATCCTTTTCGATGTACTTTCGGTATTCATCCAGCGTGGTCGCGCCAACGCAGTGCAGTTCACCTCGGGCCAGCGCCGGCTTGAGCATATTGCCCGCATCGAGGGCACCTTCTGCCTTCCCCGCCCCCACCATCGTGTGCAGTTCATCGATAAAGACAATGGTCTGTCCTTCGTCTTTGGCCAGTTCGTTCAGCACGGATTTGAGTCGCTCCTCGAATTCGCCGCGAAATTTGGCGCCTGCCAGCAAAGCGGCCATGTCCAGACTGAGGACCCGTTTGCCTTTGAGCGAATCGGGGACTTCGCCGGCCACGATCCGCTGTGCCAGTCCTTCCACAATGGCCGTTTTACCGACTCCGGGTTCCCCAATCAGCACGGGGTTGTTTTTGCTGCGACGCTGCAGCACCTGAATCGCCCGGCGGATCTCGTCATCACGGCCAATGACCGGATCGAGTTTGCCCATGCGGGCACGATCGGTCAGGTCCAGACAGTACTTCTTGAGCGCCTCGCGCTGGCTTTCGGCTTCGGCACTGTGGACACTATGACCTCCCCGTACAGCCTCGATGGCTGTTTCAAGATTTTTCCGTTCCAGACCATGTTCCTTGGCCAGTCGAGCCGCTTCGTTTCTGGAGTCTGACAGCGCCAACAAAAACAACTCCCCGGTAATGAAACTGTCCCCACGCTTGAGGGCATGCTTTTCTGCGGCCTGCAATAACTTGACCAAGTCAGGGCTCACCTGGACCTGATCCTGCCCACTGACCTGGGGCAGTCGCTTGATGGCGTCTGTGGCAGCCTGCGCCAAGGCAGAAACATGCACGCCGGCACGCTGCAACAAGGCACCGGGACCGTCTGGTTGCCTGAGCATGGCCGCCAGCACATGAACAGGCTCAATGTAGGCGTTGTCGTTACCCAGAGCCAGGCTCTGGGCGTCAGAAAGTGCTTCCTGGAACTTGGTGGTCAGTTTGTCAATTCGCATGGATTTTCTCCTTGCTGCAAAACTTGGGATGCCTATTTGATTTTCAAGTACCCCTGTGGTCGGAGCTTGCCTAAAATCAAGCCATGAACATACACCAGCTCAATGTGAGCCATGTCGAGCGCCATGACCGACTGCTGTTGAAACTCAACACCCAGACTGCGCAGGAATTCAGATTCTGGTTGACACGTCGGCTGGCCATTCGACTGATGCCTGCCCTCGAGCAGGCCATCGGTCGGCTGGAATCCACTCAGCCAGGTGTTCTGGCGCCTGATCCTGCTTCGCAGAAGATCTTGACCGAACTGAAAATGGGTGCCTTTCTCACGCAGGCCGATTTTCAAACACCTTACAGCGACCAAATCCAGCACCTGCCCCTGGGTGAAGAGCCCATGCTCGTCACCGACGTCCAACTGACTGTCCAGGCATCAGGCGTTCAAATCACCCTTCAAGACAAGGGTGCAGGGCCCAACCAGCAACACAACTGCCAGTTGAACCTGTCCCCCTCACTGCTCCATGGCATGGTGCATTTGCTGCGCCAGGCTTTTGAAAAAGCCCAATGGTTCCATGATGCCATGACGACATCCGACCCTCGGGAAACACCCGTGACTTCCGAAGGCTACCGGCACTGACAACAGATGTCTTTGGGCTCAGCGGTTGGTTGAGGAAATTCCCCATCGCTCCAGGGCGCGATCGTCACTGTCCCTAGCATCTACCCAGGATGCGCCCGCAGGCGTGCATTCCTTTTTCCAGAAGGGCGCCTGGGTCTTGAGGTAGTCCATCAGAAATTGGCAAGCCTGGAAACTTTCTGCACGATGTGAGGAGACAACAGCCACCAGTACGATCTGATCGGACGGCTGCAAAACGCCGATGCGGTGTACGACCACGGCGTCGTAAAAATCAAAGCGGTGGTGCGCCTCGTCGATCATGGCTTCGATGGCCTTCTCTGTCATGCCGGGATAGTGCTCAAGTTCCATTGACCGGATCTGGTCATCGACAGAACCGGTCAAGGCGCCAGTGTCGCGCACTGTACCTACAAAGCTGCATACTGCGCCGATCCTCGGATCGCACTCGCGCAAGCGAGCCACCTCCTGACTGAGGTCAAAGTCTTCGGTCTGGATACGCACACGAGCCATATTCAACCACCCGTGACGGGAGGGAAGAAACCGACTTCGGCCCCTTCCCTCAAAGGTGTATCGCCACGGGCCATGACCTGATCCACAGACATTCGGACAGGACGTCCCTGTGCCAGAGCCGATGCATGAACGCTACTGCGAGCACGCAGTTGCAACAGGAGGCTACCGGCATCCAACGCTTCGGTCTCCAGAACCTCGCTGTCAACGCCCAGTGCCTCACGAATGGATGCAAAATACCGAACTTGAACTTTCATGCTTCAACCTTCATGCCAGCCAGTCGGAAAAAGGGATGAAATCCACAAGATCACCCCTTGAGATCGACTGACCTGGAGGATTGTCCACCAGGCCCTCCCCCCAAACCATGGAAGTCAAAACGCCTGAGCTCTGGTTAGGGAAAATTTCAATGCCTCCGGACCGATTTCGCCGGGCGCGAAGGAATTCGCGTCGCTTGTCGCCTTGGGCCAGATCGAAATGCGCAGGCAATCGCAAGGGCCGTAAGGCAGGAGGCTCAACCCCCTGCAATTTGAGCAACACGGGCCGCACCATCAACAAGAAGGTGACAAAACTGGACACCGGATTGCCCGGCAAGCCGACAAAATGCGCTTTCCCTGCCGCATTGAGCCTTCTTAACTGTCCGTAGGCAAATGGCTTGCCGGGCTTCATGGAAATTTGCCAAAGGTCCAGATGGCCCAATGCCTGCACAGCAGGCTTGACATGGTCTTCTTCGCCGACTGACACGCCGCCACTGGTCAGTATCAGATCGTGATGTTCAGCAGCCAGTTTGAGGGCAGATATCGTGGCATCGCGCCGGTCGGACACAATCCCCAAATCGCTGACTTCACAACCCATGCGATGGAGCAAGGCCTTGAGGAAAAAACGGTTGGAATTGAAAATCGCACCCGGTGGCATATGCGCCGGTTCCACATCGCCTGGCATGACCAGTTCATCACCGGTAGAAAAGAGTGCCACCCGGGGTCGAGCAGCAACAGTCAGTCTGGCCAGACCCAGACTGGCAGCAAGGCCCAATTCGGCGGGACCCAGACGGGTTCCGGCAGCCAGAACCGTGGCACCTCTTTGGACATCTTCGCCACTGCGCCGGATCCACTGGCCCGGCGAAGGGACGCCGCGCACCCGGATCTGTGTTACCCCGCCGGTATCCAGAACTTCAGCATCTTCCTGCATGACCACCGCATCGGCCCCTGGTGGAATGGGCGCACCCGTGAAAATACGAGCCGCCTCGCCACTGCTTAAGGCCTGGCCCATGTGTCCTGCCGGAATGCGCTGTGTCACGCGCAAAACTGATGAGGACTGGACCCAATCAGCGCTTCGCACGGCATACCCGTCCATGGAAGAATTGTCGAAAGCCGGCACCTGCAAGGCAGAAACCAGATTGTCGGCAAGCACGCGACGGTCGGCCTCATAAGTGGCCACCGACTCAGTGCCGCTCAGGGGCTGGATATGCGCCAGCAACCTGCCCAGCGCTTCATCGAGGGACATCAACGGGGCGCGTGGAAGTGGCATGGCTCAGATCTTCAGCGGCAATGTTGGGCGATATAAGCCTTGATCAGCTGCACATCAGCAGGCATGACCTGCACACGCTTGGGCAAGGCCTCGATTCCTTCAAACTGCGGTGGGCGAACGGGCTGACGTCCCAGGGCCTCGACGAGGGTAGCGGCAAACTTGATGGGCAATGCAGTTTCAAGCACCAGCATGGGCGTTCCGGACCTCAGGTGCTCACGCGCCACCTTCACCCCATCAGCGGTATGCGTATCAATCATGAAGCCATACCGCTCGTAAACTTGGCGCAGGGTTGCCAAACGGTTCGTGTGGGTGCTTTTACCGCTGACAAATCCAAACCGGGTATGGGCGGCCGAAAATCGTGGATCGCCTGAGAGATCAAAGTACCCTTGGGCACTCAATGCATGACCAAACAATGCTTTGGTCTGTGCGGCATCACGCCCGAGCAAATCAAATATAAATCTCTCGAAATTGCTGGCCTTGGAGATGTCCATGGAAGGACTGGAGGTCTCGTGTGTATCGGCTGTTCCCCTGACTCGGTAAATGCCCGTACGAAAGAACTCGTCCAGCACGTCGTTTTCATTGGTGGCGACAACCAGCTGATCAATGGGAAGACCCATCATTCGGGCGACATGCCCTGCACAAACATTGCCGAAATTGCCGCTGGGAACGGTGAAACTCACTGATTGTGAATTCACCTCAGTGGCCTGGAAATAACCGGCAAAGTAATAAACCACCTGTGCAAGCAGACGCGCCCAGTTGATCGAGTTGACAGTGCCGATTTTGTATCGGCGCTTGAATTCAAGGTCGCTGGACACCGCCTTGACAATGTCCTGACAATCGTCAAAAACCCCTTCAATGGCAATATTGTGAATGTTTGAGTCCAGCAAGCTGAACATCTGCGCCTGCTGAAAGGCACTCATTCGGCCATGCGGACTGGTCATGAAAACCCTGACACCCCGCTTTCCGCGCATGGCATATTCGGCCGCACTGCCGGTGTCACCCGAAGTAGCACCAAGAATGTTCAGTTCCTCGCCTCGCCGCCCAAGTTCATATTCAAAGAGATTGCCCAGCAATTGCATGGCCATATCCTTGAAGGCCAGGGTGGGACCATTCGAGAGAGCTTGCAGATAGAGCTCTGGCTGTTTGTCGCGTGGAGACTGGAGAGGTTTGAGCGGAACAATGCTCTCGGTACCGAACACTGACGATGTGTATGTTTTATCACACAGCGACTTGAGGTCAGCCGAAGGGATGTCATCGACATAAAGTGACAGGATTTCGAAGGCCAGCGATGCATAGCCTTGTTGCTGCCAGATTCCACGCAGACGAGTCAGGCCCTCATCGTCCAGCCTGGGGTATCGCTCAGGCAGGTAAAGACCTCCATCAGGAGCCAGCCCTTCGAGGAGGATTTCACAAAATTGTTTGCGGTCCGGATGGCCGCGGGTCGAAAGGTAAAGCATCAGGCCAGCTCTTCCTTGCGAATCCGAACAATCGGGGCCAACACGGTAGGTAATGACTGCATTTGCGAAAGAACATCATTCATGATGCCCTCACGGGTGTCATGGGTCAGAATGATCACATCGGTCTGGTTGGCGCCGCTGACCTGGTCGGCCTCGCGCTGAAGAATGGCATCAATGCTGATGCCGGCTTCGGCCAGCAATCCTGTCAATCGGGCCAGCACACCGGCCTCATCGCTCACACGCAAACGCAAGTAATAGCTGGTCACGACCTCATCCATGGGCAGAACAGGCAGATTGCTCAAGGCACCGGGTTGAAAGGCCAGGTGAGGGACGCGGTTTTGAGGGTCTGCGGTATGCAAACGTGTGATGTCCACCAAATCGGCAACCACTGCGCTTGCGGTGGGCTCTGCCCCAGCACCCTTGCCGTAGTACAAGGTCGTCCCTACCGCGTCACCCTGAACCATCACGGCATTCATGGCACCTTCCACATTGGCAATCAGGCGCTTGCCGGGAACAAGGCTGGGGTGCACGCGCAACTCGATACCTTTTTCAGTGCGCTTGGTGATGCCGAGCAGCTTGATGCGGTAGCCCAGCTGTTCAGCGTATTTGATATCGGCTGATCCCAGTTTGGTGATCCCCTCGACGTAAGCCTTGTCGAACTGGACAGGGATGCCATACGCCAATGAGCTCATCAGCGTGACCTTGTGCGCAGCATCCACGCCTTGAATATCAAAGGTAGGGTCAGCTTCGGCATACCCCAAGCGTTGCGCTTCCTGGAGGACCACATCGAAATCATGACCCTTGTCACGCATTTCCGAAAGTATGAAGTTGGTGGTGCCATTGATGATGCCGGCGACCCACTGGATCTGGTTGGCGGTCAGACCTTCGCGCAGGGCCTTGATGATGGGAATGCCGCCTGCCACAGCAGCCTCGAAGGCCACCATGACCCCACGCGCCTGCGCAGCCGCGAAGATTTCTGTCCCATGTACGGCCAACAGTGCCTTGTTGGCAGTCACCACATGCTTGCCCGCTGCAATGGCCTCGAGTACCAGGGCCTTGGCCACGCCATAACCGCCGATCAATTCAACAACGATATCGATATTCGGGTTGGCGATGACTTGACGCGCATCGGTGACCACCTCGACTCCATCGCCAACCAGTGCGCGTGCCCTGGTCTCATCAAGATCGGCGACCATGGTGATCTCGATATCTCTGCCCGCACGGCGCTGGATTTCCTGGGCATTGCGCCGAAGAACCGTGAATGTACCGCTGCCCACGGTACCAATGCCTAAAAGTCCTACTTGAATGGGTTTCATGTTTTGCTGCTGTGCTTTGTAGGGCTGAATGACAACCTGAAAAATCTCAGGCTATCGTCTTTTCTGTACCAAAGCGCTTTCGGGCACCCTCAAGGAAACGGGCCAGCCTTTGAATGGCCTCCCGCAAGTCATCCTCATGCGGGAGAAAAACAATCCGGAAGTGGTCCGGCGCCGGCCAGTTGAAGCCGGTTCCCTGCACCAGCATGACGCGGGTCTCTTCCAGCAATTCGAGGAAGAATTTTTGATCATCTTTGATCGGATAAATTACCGGATCCAGTCGTGGAAACATGTACAGAGCGGCTTGAGGCTTGACGCAAGTCACACCAGGTATGGAGGTGATCAATTGGAAAGCAAGATCTCTCTGCTTCCTCAATCTTCCACCCTCTGCGACCAACTCGTTGATGCTTTGATAACCACCCAAAGCGGTCTGTACGGCCCACTGTCCAGGGACATTTGCGCACAGGCGCATGTTCGAGAGCATGTTGAGACCCTCGATGTAGTCTAGCGCGGGCTTTTTGTCACCCGAGACAACCAGCCAACCGGCTCTGTAGCCGCATGAGCGGTAACTTTTGGACAGCGAATTGAAGGTCAGGGTGAGTACATCCTCGGACAAGCTGCCAATCGGCGTGTGCGAGACACCGTCATACAGCACCTTGTCATAGACCTCATCAGCAAAAATGACCAGTCCGTGTTCACGGGCAATCTCGACGATGCCCATCAGGAGTTCTTTCGAGTAAAGGGCTCCAGTCGGGTTGTTCGGGTTGATCACCACAATGCCTTTGGTGCGTGTTGTGATTCGAGAGCGAATGTCGGAGAGGTCCGGCAACCAGCCATCGGACTCCTTGCACATGTAATGAACAGGAGTTCCACCGGAAAGGCTGGCAGCCGCAGTCCAGAGAGGGTAATCCGGTGCCGGCAACAACAACTCATCGCCGTTATCGAGCAAAGCGTTGGTGGCCATCACAATCAGTTCACTGGCTCCATTGCCAAGATAGATATCATCCAGAGATACCCCCTTGATGCCCTGCTTTTGAGTTTCATGCATCACGGCCTTGCGCGCAGCAAAAATCCCTTTGCTGTCCGAATAACCCGCTGAGTTGGGAAGGTTGCGAATCATGTCCTGCTGGATTTCTTCAGGGGCATCAAATCCGAAAACCGCAAGATTTCCGATATTGAGCCGAATGATCTTCTGGCCCTCCTCCTCCATCTGACGTGCACGATCCATGATGGGACCGCGAATGTCGTAGCAGACATTGGCCAGCTTGGCTGATTTCTGGACAGTTTTCAAAAGGCCTCCGATCATCAGTGTGTGAGCGAAAACCTATAATTTGACCACAATTCCACGTGGTCCAATCGGTGCTGGAAACTGCAAATTCTCACCCCGACATGAAACTTCAGCCAGACAAATCCAATGCGCCGATGATCCGGGCCTGCAATGCACAGTGGATCCAGGTCGACGCCCTGCGCCACTCGCGCTCGCTTGTTTTGCTCAGCCACCGGAACCCTTCTACGATGGAGTGGGCACCCGAGAGCTTTTCCTCTTTAAGTCCGGCTGATTTTCTGATTGATTCTCTCGGAGACTCTGAGCTTGTTCTTTTCGGGAGCGGAATCCGTTTGCGGTTTGTCCCGGCTGCTTGGACGGCCCACCTTGCCGAACGCCGCATTGGGTTTGAGTGCATGGACACCCCTGCGGCTTGCAGAACTTACAACATCCTGGCCAGTGAAGGCCGCAAGGTGGCAGCGCTGCTCCTCCTTGAAGGCCATGTGGGCTGACGCGCATTCAAGGACCCGATAACGGTCTCAAAAACCAGGGCCTCAACAAAGGCCGAGCGCAGGATCGGTTAAAATAGCGATTCAGGGTGTTTGCATGTCATCGTCGCTCAGCCTTAACGTGCAATCTGCCCGATCTACCGACCCGCGAGAAAAAGACCATGGCGATTGTTGTCAATAAACCCATCCCAGAATTTGAGGCAAACGCCACTGGTGGACTGAAAGTCACCCACACTTCGCATTTGGGTCGCTATCTTGTGCTGTACTTTTATCCCAAGGACAACACGCCCGGTTGCACCACGGAGGCCATGCAGTTCCGCGACAAATACAAGGACTTTGTCAAGGCTGGGGCCACACTCTTTGGCGTCTCAAGAGACAACATGAAGTCTCATGATGATTTCAAAACCAAACTGGAGCTGCCCTTCGAGCTGATTGCGGACACTGAAGAAAAAATGTGCCACATGTTCGGCGTCGTCAAAAACAAGATCATGTATGGCAAAAAAGTCAAAGGCATTGAAAGGAGCACCTTTCTGATCGGCCCTGACGGTGTATTGAAGCAGGAATGGCGAGGCCTGAAGGTCCCTGGACACGTAGAAGAAGTTCTCAAGGCCGTCAAATTGCTCAAAAAAGCGGGCTGAGCGCACCTCTGCTCCTCAATACCCCACGGTCATTCACCTCTTGTCCAGCACGACCCTGAACTGCAGCCGCCCGTATCCAGTGGCGGCTTTTTATTTGCAAAGATCCCCGCTCAATTTCAAATAGGCTTGATTCATGCCACTGCCTCCAGCGCCAACTCAGCGCGCAACTCTTTTGTCGAGCAAATCTCCCACTGTCCCCAGGCTCAACTCAACTGCCGAACAATCGGTCAGTCTCACAATCGGTCATGTTGATGATATGCCTTTGGCAGTCCTTGACCAAAAGGTCCGGACCCAAACGACCAAAACACCAGGTTCGAAGAGCAAGGGGAGCAAATCCGCTGCTTTTGATTCTGCATCCAAAAAGCGCCGCTCTCCAAAGGGTCCCGCAAAGCTTTTCGTGTTGGACACCAACGTATTGATGCACGATCCCATGAGCCTTTTCCGGTTCGAAGAGCACGACGTCTTCCTGCCGATGATCGTCCTGGAGGAACTGGACAACCATAAAAAGGGCACCACCGAGGTAGCTCGTAACGCTCGACAAGCCAGCCGATCTCTGGACGCGTTGGCAGCACATGGCAATCCCGACATTTCCGATGGACTGGCACTTGACGCACTCGGCCACCAGGAAGCCACGGGCAAACTGTATTTTCAGACTGCACCTCTGGTCCTGAGCCAACCCCTGTCGTTGCCCCCTGGCAAAGCCGATAACCAGATCCTGGGAGTGGTCAGGGCCTTGCTCGAAAATCAAGCTGACCGTGATGTTGTACTCGTCTCCAAGGATATCAACATGCGGGTCAAAGCCCGTGCCCTGGGGCTGCAAGCGGAAGATTATCAAAATGACAAGGCGCTGGAAGATGGAGACATGCTTTATTCAGGCGCTTTGGCCTTGCCTAGCGATTTCTGGATTCGGCACGGCAAAAGCATTGAAAGCTGGCAACAGGGCAGCCACACCTTTTATCGAATTGCCGGCCCGCTCGTTCCACAGCTGCTGATCAATCAGTTTGTTTTCTCCGAGATCCCGGGTGAACCCCCGCTTTACGCCAGGGTCACCGAGATCAGGGGAAAAACAGCTGTCTTGCGAACACTCAAGGACCATACCCATCAAAAAAATGCGATTTGGGGCGTCACGGCAAGAAACCGGGAACAGAATTTCGCCATGAACCTGCTGACTGATCCTGAAGTGGACTTTGTCACACTTACAGGCACAGCAGGAACGGGAAAGACGCTGATGGCTCTTGCCGCGGGCCTGACGCAGGTGCTCGATGATCGACGCTATACCGAAATCATCATGACCCGTGCAACTGTGAGCGTTGGCGATGACATCGGATTCCTGCCGGGGACCGAAGAAGAAAAAATGGGTCCCTGGATGGGTGCACTGGACGACAACCTTGAGTTCCTGGCCAAGGGCGATGCTGGCGGTGCTGGCGAATGGGGCCGGGCTGCTACCAATGAATTGATCAAAAGTCGCATCAAGATCAAGAGTATGAACTTTATGCGGGGACGCACCTTCCTCAACAAGTTCGTCATCATTGACGAAGCTCAGAACCTGACGCCCAAACAGATGAAAACCCTTATCACACGCGCAGGCCCGGGGACCAAAATTGTGTGCATGGGTAATTTGGCCCAGATCGATACGCCTTATCTGACCGAGGGGTCCTCAGGATTGACTTATGCAGTCGACCGCTTCAAGGGATGGGTGCATGGCGGGCATATCACCCTGGCGCGCGGGGAGCGCTCCCGATTGGCAGACTTTGCCAGCGAGGTGCTTTGAAGGCAGGATCAAGCTCCATCTGAGCCCATGGCTCAATAGTCGTCGTTGAAGCCTGCCGCAAGGCTTTCAAAACGTGTCAGAGGTTTGAGGAATGCCAGTCTCACTGTGCCCGTCGGGCCATTGCGTTGTTTGCCGATGATGATTTCGGCAACACCGGGATCCTTCGAATCCTTGTTGTAGTAATCATCCCTGTAGATGAACATGATGATGTCGGCATCCTGCTCAATGGCACCTGACTCTCGCAAATCGCTCATCATGGGTCGCTTGTCCGTGCGTTGTTCGACGCCACGATTGAGCTGTGACAAGGCAATGACCGGGCACTGAAGTTCCTTGGCCAGCATCTTGAGTCCCCGGGATATTTCTCCCAGCTCGGTCGCGCGGTTGTCCCCTTCAGAACCTGACGATCCGCTCATGAGCTGAAGGTAGTCCACCACAATCAGGCCCAATTTGCCGCACTGTCGGGACAGGCGGCGGGCATTGGCCCGTAATTCGCTGGTTGTGAGACCGGGCGTCTCGTCGATGTGCAAAGAAACATTGCGCAACTTTTCGATAGCCTCTGTCAATCTCGGCCATTCCTCATCCGAAAGCTTGCCTGTGCGCAAGTGCCCCTGGTCGATGCGCCCAATGGAGCCCACGATACGCACAGCCAGTTGGGAGGCCCCCATTTCCATAGAGAAGACAGCGACTGGCAGATCCTCGTTGAGCGCAACATGTTCGGCAATATTGATGGCAAACGCCGTCTTACCCATTGACGGTCTTGCTGCCAGGACCACCAGGTCGCCGGGCTGCAAGCCCGAAGTCATTTTGTCCAGATCATGAAATCCGGTGGGTACACCGGTGATGTCGTTGGGGTTGTCAGCCATCTCCTGGACTCTGTCCATGAGTGCTACCGCCAACGAGTCCATCGACTGGAATCCCTGCTTCATGCGGGAGCCTTCTTCGCCGATATTGAAAATCTTCTGTTCAGCCTCGTCCAGAATCCTGTCGACGGGTTTGCCCTGAGGGTTGAATGCGTTCGTAGCAATTTCATCGCTAGCAGCGACTAATTTTCGCAATATGGAACGTTCGCGGACAATTTCTGCATAGCGACGGATATTGCTGGCACTAGGAACAAATTGGGCTAATGAGTTGAGGTACCCCAATCCACCGACCTCATCGGCTTTCCCAAGCGACTGGAGGTGCTCGTGAACCGTGATCACATCGGCGGGACGGAATGCATTGACCAAAGCGCCGATTGCGCTGAAAACTAGACGGTGCTCATGGCGATAAAAATCTCCATCAACCAACAAGTCACCAACCCTGTCCCAGGCACCATTGTCCAGAAGCAACCCTCCCAGTACGCTGGATTCGGCCTCGAGCGAGTGCGGAGGAACGCGCAACCTGGCGACTTGTCCATCGTCAAATTCGATTGGAGAGAGGTTGGGCACAGGGAAAACAGCAGCCATGCAAACCAGCAAAAAGTAAAAAAACCATCTTACCGGTTGATGCTCAGTCCGTCATTTGACAAGCTGTGGACAGCATGTGCAAAGAGGCTCGCAACTGGTGCATAACCCAAGGTTTCAATGAAACAAAAAAAAGCCGTCAGCACCATGTGACGGCTTGGGCATCGCAAAATCTTTGGCCAATCAGACCGATTCCCCGTAAACGTTCACATTGATTTCCACCACAACATCGGTATGAAGTGCAACAGAAACCGAGGAATCGCTCACCATTTTGATCGGCCCGTTGGGCATTCTGACTTGTGCTTTGGACACTTTGTGTCCTTGTCTGCAGAGCTCTTCGGCAATGTCGTGGTTGGTCACAGAGCCGAAGAGTCTGCCATCAACACCAGCCTTTTGGGTCAGCTTGAGGGTCAAGCCAGACATCTTTTCGGCCAATGATTGCGCCAGCGACAATTTCGCTGCTGCAGCCTTTTCAAGTTCGGCACGGCGAGCCTCAAACTCGGCCTTGTTGGCCTCGGTTGCCCGACGAGCGCGACCGGCAGGAATGAGGAAATTGCGGGCGTAACCGTCCTTGACCTTGACGATATCGCCCAGATCACCAAGGTTGACAACCTTTTCAAGAAGAATCACTTGCATGGCTGTTCTCCTTAGACTTTATGCTGGTCGCTGTAGGGCAACAAAGCCAGGAAGCGGGCACGCTTGATGGCCGTATTGAGCTGGCGCTGATAGATCGCACGCGTACCCGTCAGACGGGCAGGGATGATCTTGCCGTTTTCGGCAATGAAATCCCTCAAAGTGTCCACATCCTTGTAGTCAATTTCTTCCACGCCAGCAACGGTGAAACGGCAGAACCGCTTACGCTTGAAGAGCAGAGACTGGGTGTTGCGCTTGGGGCGCTTGCTTTTGTCGAATTTCTTGAAAGTGGCCATATGGCCTCCTGATAAATTAGTCTTGACGAAATTTTTGGATATGAAAAGTCACACCTTTCAGACTGCGGGGGCTGCTCAAGAATCCCTCGAACATCCACCTTCCGCCAAGAGCCTGTGTGGCCAGTTGCTCAGCGATCGTTCCGAATGCTATGGCCTTGAGTCTCAATAGACACTGGCGATGAACCCCTGCCTCCAGCTGGTTGGATTGATGCTCGAGTAGCAGATCCAGAGCCGGCAAACCTGCCGGTGTGAAGCGCAAAGGGCCGCTTTGGACGATGAGGGCTTGCAGTCTGAAAAGGTTCACTCCTCTCAAAAGGTCAGGCCGACAGATCCGCCTGCTGTGCCTTGCGGGCCTCCTCGCGCTCTACCGTTTTCATCATGGTGGAGGCGCCCGTCTCAGCCTTTTTCTTCTGTACAGTGAGGTGACGCAAAACAGCATCGTTGAATCGGAAGGCATGCTCAAGTTCAGCCATCACTGCCTGATCGGCCTCAATGTTGACACAGAGGTAGTGGGCCTTGGCGAGTTTATTGATCTGGTAGGCGAGCTGTCGGCGACCCCAGTCTTCAATACGGTGGATTTTTCCGCCACCGTTAGTGATCAAGCCCTTGTATCGCTCGAGCATGGCGGGCACTTGCTCGCTTTGATCCGGATGAATCAGCAAAATGATTTCGTAATGACGCATTGAGACTCCTTGTGGATGTTTTCAAACAGTTGCCCCCGGCGTCAGCAGGGTGCAACAAGGCAAGCCCTACATTATAGAGCAGAAGAAAAGGCCGGCAATGAACCAGCTTCAGAAGCGCTGATCAGGACTGCGCCGGTACTCGCAGTGTGACAAGATTAGTCCTTGCCAGGGCTGATGCGACGCCAAAAACACCAGCGGAGATCAGCTGGATTCCCCACCATAACCCGGAGACAGCCACGAAACGGGAATCAGGAAGGCCAGCAGAAGAATGATGTACTGCGCCACCTGCGTCCAGGAGATGGCCCGCAAGCCACCATGGAACGAACATAGCAGCACCCCACCCAACCCCAGAAGGATACGATTTCAAATTGAACGCCTGGCAACCTTGAAACAATTCGTCCGATAACGTAAATCTGGGTTTTTACATAGGTGAAAGAATGCAGTACGGCAGCGGTGGCTGCAAAAACGCGAGACCAGCGACCACCTAATCATTTTAAAAATCAGGGTGTGTACAGCTGCCAGCTTCTCAATTGGGGGGGCCTTGGTTCGTACTGCAATACCGATAACGGCTTAGATCATGACCTTGCTGAATAGGAAGATCGGGCCGATCAGATTGCGTGAGAGGCCCGACGGTTCGGACCCGGCCATGCGACCCAGAAGACTCAATATCATCAGCAGGAATAGAACAACTTCTGAGAAGTTTCAGGCAGGCCCTCGTCGAGCCAGCTGGCTAAGATTGGGCCATTGTCAGGGCCTGGACTCACCCAGGGCGTTCCAGGTCTGGACTACCGTATCCGGGTTGAGCGAAATCGAGCTGATGCCTTGATCCATGAGCCAGCGTGCAAAGTCAGGATGATCGCTGGGTCCTTGCCCACAAATGCCGATGTACTTGCCTTGCGACCTGCAAGCCTGGATGGCCTGGGCAATCAGCGTGGTCACAGCAGGGTCTCGTTCATCAAAATCTGACGCAAGCAGCTCCATCCCAGAGTCTCGATCAAGGCCGAGAGTCAATTGCGTCAAGTCATTGGATCCGATGGAAAACCCATCGAAAAATTCAAGGAACCGGTCTGCCAATATGGCGTTGGTGGGCACTTCGCACATCATGATGATCTTCAGATCATTGTGCCCGCGAACCAGCCCATGACTGGCCAGCAACTGGGTTACACGCTCTGCCTGTTTGAGCGTACGCACGAATGGAACCATCACTTGGACATTGGTCAGCCCCATATCCAATCGGACTCTTTTGAGGGCCTCGCACTCCATCGCAAATGCTTCTCCAAAATCTTCGCTGATATACCGAGTAGCACCGCGAAAACCGAGCATGGGATTTTCTTCCTCGGGTTCATATCGGCTGCCGCCAATGAGTTTTCGGTATTCGTTGCTCTTGAAATCTGAAAGACGAACGATAACCGGTTTGGGCCAGAAGGCGGCAGCAATAGAGGCCACGCCTTCCGTGACCTTGTCAATGTAGAAAGCACGGGGCGAAGCGTGACCGCGAGCCACTGACTCCACGGCCTTTTTGAGATCGGCGTCAATAGCAGGATAGTCAAGGATGGCCTTGGGGTGCACGCCAATATTGTTATTGATGATGAACTCCAGTCGGGCCAAGCCCACTCCCGCATTTGGCAACTGGGCAAAATCAAAAGCCAATTGAGGGTTTCCAACATTCATCATGATTTTGGTGGGAATGTCGGGCATCACCCCACGCAAGACTTCACTCACTTCGGTTTCAAGAAGCCCATCGTAGATACGCCCAGTATCCCCCTCGGCACAGCTGACGGTCACCAGTGTTCCCTCTGCCAGATGTTCGGTTGCGTTTCCGCAACCCACTACAGCGGGTATTCCCAGTTCCCTGGCAATGATGGCGGCATGGCATGTTCGTCCACCGCGATTGGTGACGATTGCACTGGCCTTTTTCATCACGGGCTCCCAATTGGGGTCGGTCATGTCCGTCACCAGCACATCTCCCGGGAGAACCTTGTCCATTTCACTGATGTTGTGCACAAGTCGGACAGGTCCAGTGCCGATCTTCTGACCTATAGCGCGACCCTCGGCAAGGACTGCTGAATGCCCCTTGAGCTTGTAGCGAAGTTCGGCACTTCCTTTGGACTGACTTTTTACAGTCTCGGGACGGGCCTGCAAAATATACAAATGCCCATCACGACCGTCTTTTCCCCACTCGATGTCCATTGGCCGGCCATAGTGCTTTTCAATGATCATTGCATAGCGCGCCAACTGTTCGATGTCCGACTCGTCCAGGCTGTATCGGTTACGCATCTCTGTCGCAACTTCTATTGTCTTGACCAGTTTCCCGGTTACGGATTTCTCCTCAGGGGTAGAAAAGACCATCTGAATGAGCTTGGAGCCCAGGTTGCGGCGAATAACTGCACGCTTTCCAGCCGAGAGCATCGGCTTATGGACATAAAACTCATCCGGGTTGACTGCACCTTGGACAACCGTTTCTCCCAATCCATAGCTGGCGGTAATGAAGACCACATCCTCAAAACCTGACTCGGTGTCAATGGAGAACATCACCCCGGCAGCACCCAGGTCCGATCGAACCATTCGTTGAACGCCCGCCGACAAAGCCACATCGGCATGCGCGTATCCTTTATGCACCCGGTAGCTGATAGCTCGGTCGTTGTAGAGGGATGCAAAGACTTCCTTCATTTTGTTCAGAACCTCATCGATTCCCAACACATTCAGAAAGGTCTCCTGCTGGCCGGCAAAGGAGGCATCCGGCAGATCCTCAGCAGTCGCAGAGGATCGGACAGCGAATGAGGCCTGATCATCCCCGGCCTGCAAACGCAAAAACTCCTCGCGTATAGCGATTTCCAGCTCGAGAGGAAACGGCTGCTTCTCCACCATGGCGCGGATTTGTGCACCCACTGCAGCCAATGACCGCACATCATCTGTATCTAGCTTGGAGAGAAGTTCATTGATGCGACGATCAAGTCCGTCTTTCTGCAGGAATTTCCTGAAAGCATGTGCGGTTGTCGCAAAGCCAGTGGGGACCTTGACCCCTTGCGGTAATTGCGAAATCATCTCGCCAAGGCTTGCATTCTTGCCTCCAACGGATTGAACATCCGACATTCTCAATTTTTCAAAGGGCACGACCCAGGAATCGGGGTCAAAAAGGGTGGACATGAAGAACTCCAAAGTAAAAATTCGGGCTCCAGAGAAGCCGCGTCCTCATTGATGTTGTTCGATGAAGAGGGCACGACTCACGCGTGGATAATGCGCTCATTGTAGAGGCGCTCTTGCACCCACCCTGTTTGAATTTTTTGCACGTATGTCTCAACGAACCGTCTTCTTTGTCTCAGATGGGACTGGCATCACCGCTGAAACCTTTGGCAACGCCATCCTTGCGCAGTTCGAGCTAAGAACGCGGCATGTCAGGCTGCCTTTCATTGACACCATCGACAAGGCGCACCAGGCAGTACGACAGATCAATCACATCGGGGAAGTTGAGGGGAAAAAACCGATTGTCTTCACCACACTGGTCAACATGGAGGTTCTGGAAGTCCTGAAGGACCATTGCCAAGGTATGCTTCTGGACATGTTCGGCACATTTGTTCATCCTATCGAGGAAGAACTTGGCATTAAATCCCATCATCGGGTTGGACGCTTTTCGGACGCGAGCAAGAGCAAGCAATACCACGATCGAATTGAAGCGATCAACTTTTCTCTGGCCCATGATGATGGACAATCACACAAGGACCTTGAAGCTGCCGATGTCATCCTGGTCGGGGTGAGTCGTAGCGGGAAGACGCCGACCAGTCTTTATCTGGCCATGCAACATGGGCTCAAGGCGGCCAACTATCCCTTGATTCCTGAAGATTTTGAACGCCGGCAACTGCCCCCAGCGCTCATGCCTTACCGGAAAAAAATATTCGGCCTGACCATTCAACCCGAGAGACTGGTTGAAATCAGGTCGGAACGGCGCCCGAACTCGCGCTACGCCAGCCTCGACAATTGCAGAATGGAAGTGGCGGAGGCAGAGGCCATGATGCGACGCTCAGGCATTCGGTGGCTTTCAACGACAACCAAATCGATTGAAGAAATTGCCACGACCATTCTGCAGGAATTGCGTCCCGAAATTTTAAGTTACTGAGATCACTTTTGCAGCGTTTCAGCGATGGTTTTCGCAATCGTCTGGGCCAGATGCTCTTCCCGCGCCTCGACCATGACTCTGAGCAAGGGCTCGGTACCACTGGCCCTGATCAGCACCCTGCCCTGATCTCCAAGCGCTGCCTGTGCCTCAACGGTGGCTCTTTGCAGGGGCGCATGATTTTTCCAGTCAAATTGGGCCGGCAGCCGGACATTGATCAAAGCCTGCGGAAACAGATCAACGCCTTCAAGCAATTGGGAAAGCGACTGGTTTCGCGCAACGCATGCCTGCAGTATCTGCAAGGCACTGACCAATCCATCCCCGGTGGTGTGGTGATCCAGTACCAGCAGATGTCCTGAGCCTTCGCCGCCCAGAATCCATCCTCTTTCGCTCAGGACCTCCAGCACATAGCGGTCTCCCACGGCTGCGCGGGTGAATTCGATGCCGCGCCGCCGGAAGGCAAGTTCAATTGCCATGTTGGTCATGAGGGTCCCAGCGACCCCCGCGACCGACAACTGACGGTGAAGACGATCGTCAACCATGACGTATAAAAGTTCATCGCCATTGAAAATCCGTCCCGTGGAGTCAACGACCAGCAGCCGGTCGGCATCTCCGTCAAGGCCAATCCCCATGTCAGCGCGATGCGCTCGAACAGCATCGACCAGTGCCTGCGGGTGGGTCGCCCCCACATCACGGTTGATATTGACTCCATCAGGGGAGCAGCCAATGGGAAAAACATCGGCTCCCAGTTCATGGAAAACCTTTGGAGCAATCTGGTATGCAGCCCCGTGTGCAGCGTCGACAACAAGACGCAGACCACGCAATGTCAGGCGTGAAGAAAAGGTGCTCTTGCAAAACTCGATGTAACGTCCCGCAGCGTCCTCCAGGCGGCGAGTTTTACCCAGACCCGAGGAGTCGACCCATACAGGTGTTTCAAGCAGGGCGGCTTCCACTTCCAGCTCCCACTCGTCTGGGAGTTTGCTGCCATCAGCGCTGAAAAATTTGATGCCGTTGTCTTCAAATGAGTTGTGACTGGCACTGATGACCACACCCAGTGAGGCCCTTTGTGCCCGCGTGAGATAAGCAACAGCTGGCGTGGGAATCGGTCCAAGCAGGACAACATCCACGCCGGCAGAATTGAAGCCCGACTCCATAGCGCTTTCCAGCATGTACCCTGAAATGCGCGTGTCCTTGCCGACCAGAACAACGGGATGAGGAACTTGCCGCTTGAGCACCTGTCCAACGGCGTGCGCAAGTTTCAGCACGAAATCAGGTGTGATCGGTGATTGACCAACACGCCCGCGTATGCCGTCCGTACCAAAGTATTTTCTGGACATGATCAATCCCGTATATATCGCGAATCCGATTTTATCGACTGCAAGGGGCTGGAAATTCCTGAAGCGATGGACCTGGTGTACTTCCAAACACACAAGGCTTCCACGGTTTGCCTGACGTCATGCACGCGTACGATGTGTGCTCCTCGCTCAACAGACATCAATGCGGCAGCCACACTGGCGTTGACACGTTCAGCGGGCTCCCTTTCAGAACCACCCTGACGGGCAAGTACTGCGCCCAGAGAGGATTTGCGGGACCACCCTGCAAGAAGCGGATAACCCAGCTTGAGAATTTCATTCTGTCGAGCCAGAAGGCTGAAGTTCTGTTCCACCGTTTTGCCAAATCCAATGCCGCAATCGAGAACAATGCGCGATGATTTGATCCCTCTTTGAGTCAATTCAGACACTCTTCGAGTTAAAAAATCCAAAACGACAGGAACCGCGTCTCCTTGCATTGGGGCGACTTGCATGGTCTGTGGATCCCCGTGCATGTGCATTAGGCACACGCCGCACAGTGGATGGCCTGCAATGACGTCAAGTGCCCCGGGTGACTGCAGCGCACGGATATCGTTGACGATATCGATACCCATGTCCAGCGCCTTGCGCATGGTTTCTCTTTTATAGGTATCGATAGAGAGTGGAACATTCCAACGCAGTGCCTCGTGCAAAAAACCTTGCAGCCTTGCCCATTCCTCATCCGCAGATACTGCTGGTGAGCCCGGACGGGTGGACTCGCCGCCCACATCCAGAATAGTGGCACCCTCCTTGAGCATACGTTCAGCGTGCTCAAGCGCTGCTGAAGTGCTTGCGTATTTGCCACCGTCTGAAAAGGAGTCCGGCGTGAGATTGACAATCCCCATGACCTGCGGTTCGTACAAGTCAATGCGGAAACGGCTTGTCTGCCAATACATCACTCAACCGGAATGAAAAAAGGGGCCTGAGAGGCCCCTCGCTGAAGCTTGGAATTCAGGCTGCATTGGGCGCAGGATCGGTCGTTACAGCCGAGCCTCCCCCGCCATGGCCTTCTCCGGACGATGGGGTCCGTGGAGCCCAGTCCTTTGGGGGGCGGGGCTCGCGCCCGGCCATGATGTCATCGAGCTGCTCCATCTCGATGGTTTCCCATTCCAGCAATGCCGTAGCCATGGCATGCATTTTTTCACTGTTTTCCTCAATCAGCCGCCGAGCCAGGGAGTATTGCTCGTCAATGATGCGTCGAACTTCAGCGTCAACTTTCTGCATTGTTTGTTCGCTGATATTGGTGGTTTTGGTGACCGATCGACCCAGGAAAACCTCTCCTTCATTTTCGGCATACACCATCGGGCCGAGTGCATCGCTCATGCCGTACCGCATGACCATGTCCCGGGCAATGTGGGTTGCACGTTCGAAGTCGTTGGATGCACCTGTGGTCATTTGATTCATGAAAACTTCTTCCGCAATACGCCCACCAAAAAGCATGCTGATCTGATTGAGCATGTATTCGCGATCGTAACTGTAACGATCTCGCTCAGGCAGGCTCATGGTCACACCCAGGGCTCGCCCGCGAGGAATGATGGTCACTTTGTGAACAGGATCACACTTGGGAAGAAGCTTGCCAATCAGGGCATGACCAGCTTCATGGTAAGCCGTGTTTCTCCGCTCATCCTCAGGCATGACCATGCTCTTGCGCTCAGGCCCCATCAGGATCTTGTCCTTGGCCTTTTCAAAGTCCTGCATTTCCACCACACGTGCATTGCGCCTTGCTGCCATCAGCGCCGCCTCATTGCAGAGATTGGCCAGATCAGCTCCACTCATGCCAGGAGTGCCACGGGCTATCACCTCCGCTTTGACGTCCTGGCCAATGGGAACCTTGCGCATGTGTACATTGAGGATTTGTTCGCGACCGCGGATATCCGGAAGAGTCACATAAACTTGACGATCAAAACGTCCGGGACGCAATAGCGCGGCATCGAGAATGTCTGGGCGGTTGGTTGCAGCCACCACAATGACACCCAGGTTGGTCTCGAAGCCGTCCATCTCGACCAGCATCTGGTTGAGAGTCTGTTCACGCTCATCATTGCCCCCACCCAGACCGGCACCCCGTTGACGGCCTACGGCATCAATTTCATCAATGAAGATGATGCATGGGGCATTTTTCTTCGCATTCTCAAACATGTCCCGCACACGAGCCGCACCGACGCCCACAAACATCTCGACAAAATCAGAGCCAGAAATGCTGAAAAAGGGAACCTTGGCTTCGCCTGCGATACCTTTGGCGAGCAAGGTCTTGCCCGTGCCAGGAGGCCCGACCAGCAGCAATCCCCTGGGGATTCGTCCACCCAGCTTCTGGAATTTCTGCGGGTCCTTGAGGAAATCGACTACCTCCTTGACCTCTTCCTTGGCTTCATCACAACCAGCCACGTCCGCAAAAGTGACCTGGTTGTTGTTTTCATCAAGCATGCGCGCTTTGGACTTGCCAAAACTGAAAGCTCCTCCTTTGCCGCCGCCCTGCATCTGACGCATGAAATAAATCCAGACACCGATCAGCAGAAGCATGGGGCCCCAACTGACCAGCAGCGTCATCAGCAGAGACCCTTCCTCCCTGGGCTTGACATCGAACTTGACATCATTGGCTATCAGGTCGCCCACCAATCCACGATCCAGGTAGGTCGCTGTGGTTCGAATCCGACGGTCATCATGGGTGATGGCGACGATTTCTGTGCCCCCCTGCCCTTCCTGGATGGTGGCACTCTTGATACGGTTGGATCGAACCTCATCGAGGAAATCGGAGTACCCGACATACCCGGCACCTGTGCCGCCACGGCTGTCAAACTGCTTGAAGACAGTGAACAGCACCATGGCAATCACCATCCACACGGCAATTTTGGAAAACCATTGGTTATTCAAGCGGAACTCCTGTCAGCGAAAGCGGGTGATCATGCATTTTAGGCCTCCAAACGCCCTTTCAAGTACCAACCACTACGTTAGCCCTCTGTTTTCGAGGATTTGAGCCCCAATCCGACCAAAAAAGTCTCGGACGAACGGTCCCGTGAGGCCTTCGGCTTGATCACCTTGACTGATTTAAAGCGACCCCGAAACAGATCGACCAGGTCGCTGTAACCTGGGCCATGAAAGACCTTGGCCACCAAAGCACCTGCGTGCTGGAGGTGCTGGCATGAAAAATCAACAGCGAGTTCGACCAGATGGGAAATCCGTGCAGAGTCCACCGAGGTCACCCCGGACAAATTGGGCGCCATGTCAGACACGACAGCATCGACCTTGCGTTGTCCAAGCATGGCTTGCATTTGTCCCAAGATGGCCGGCTCACGAAAGTCACCGAGCAAAAAATCGACACCCTCAATCGGTTCCATGGGCAGAATGTCCACTGCAATGATGCGGCCGTTGAGCGACCCCGGCGCCGCTCCAGACGGCGACAGGCGGCGGCGCAGGTACTGACTCCATGCGCCCGGACTTGCCCCCAGATCCACCACCAGATCACCCGGACGAAAGAGATGGAATGTGTCGTCAATCTCTTTGAGCTTGTAGGCAGCCCTGGCCCTGAAACCTTCCTTCTGGGCCAGTTTCACATAGGGGTCATTGACATGGTCGTTGAGCCACGCCTTGTTGACCTTTGAACTTTTGGTTTTGACTTTCATCCTTGAGCCTTGCTGCGACGATAATACGATGATGCCAGCATTACTCTTGACCCCTGCCCAACGCAAAGACCTGCGGTCACAGGCCCATCATCTTGACCCAGTGGTGATGATCGGCAATGACGGCCTGACGGCGTCCGTTCTCAAGGAAACCGGCGCAGCCCTCAGCGCGCATGGCCTCATCAAAATCCGCGTTCTTGGCGATGACCGTGCACTGCGCGAAGCCTTGCTCAATCAACTGTGCGAGCAACTCGATGCAGCACCAGTCCAGCACATCGGAAAACTCCTCGTTGTGTGGCGCCCGAAAGTTGAAAAGCTGCGTTCTCCGGATGAAGACAAAAAGCCCGGCCCCCGGGATTTCAAGGTCCTCAAGTTCAGCAAGCGTGGCGGGCAGCGTCCAGAGGTCAAGATGGTCCGTGTTCTTGGCAATCAACGCCTGACGCCTGGCGGTCAGATCAAGCGCGCAAAGCCCAAGCAAAAATCAATCAAGAAACGCAATCAGGGATGAGGACGTGTCGGTGCGGAATTGCCCTATAGCCAATAAAAACATAATCTTCCAGATCCCCTACATCAGCGACCTGCCAGAAGCCTTTTATCGGTAGGTCACCACAACTATCTCGTAGCGCTTGACACCACCAGGTGCCTGAACCTCGGCCAGATCACCCTCTTCCTTGCCAATCAAGGCGCGAGCGATGGGACTGCTTATGTTGATCAGTCCCAGCTTCAGATCCGCCTCATCCTCACCCACGATCTGGTACGTCACAAGTTCGCCGCTGGACTGTTCTTCAAGTTCCACGGTAGCCCCAAACACCACACGTCCGCCGGCATCGAGTGTTGACGGATCGATAACCTGGGCTGCAGCCAGTTTGCCCTCTATTTCCTGAATCCGGCCCTCGATGAATCCTTGTCGGTCTTTGGCAGCATCGTACTCGGCGTTTTCGCTGAGATCGCCCTGCGCCCGGGCTTCAGCAATGGCCTGAATCACTGCGGGACGGTCCAGGGTCTTGAGTCGATGCAGTTCTTCCTTGAGTTTTTCTGCCCCTTTTCGGGTGATCGGAATAGTGGCCATCAAAATTCTCCAAAACAAAACCGCCGAGGGATTGCGCTCGGCGGTTGATCGGCATTATGCCTCCATGAAGTCAACACTGAAGGATTGTCAGCACCCGCAATCGTGGACCTCATGCCAGCTGGGCATGCATTTCCTGGACTGAAATGACACCCAGATTGTCCATGAACTTCATGCCTTCGACGGCGGCCTCGGCCCCAGCAATGGTGGTGAATGTTGTAACGCGTGCCAACAAGGCCGAGGTGCGAATGTGACGCGAATCGGCGATCGCATTGCGGCGCTCCTCTACCGTGTTGATGACCATAGCCACTTCGTTGTTTTTGATCATGTCCACGATATTGGGGCGGCCTTCGGTCACCTTGTTGACCTGCTGCACAGCAACACCAGCTTCGGCAATCGCTGCAGCGGTGCCTTTGGTGGCCAGCAATTCGAAGCCTAAAGTCACCAACTGCTGGGCCACCTGTACGGCGCGCGGCTTATCGCTATTCTTGACCGTAAGGAACACTTTACCTGAGCGTGGCAGTTTGGTGCCTGCGCCAAGCTGGCTTTTGACGAAAGCTTCGCCAAAGGTCTTGCCCACGCCCATCACCTCTCCGGTGGACTTCATCTCGGGACCGAGTATGGTGTCCACTCCCGGGAATTTCACGAAGGGGAAGACGGCCTCCTTGACGCTGAAGTAAGGAGGCGTGACCTCCTGGGTAATCCCCTGCTGGGCAAGCGTCTGGCCCGCCATGCAACGGGCCGCAACCTTGGCCAGCTGGATGCCGGTAGCCTTTGACACATAAGGCACGGTACGCGAAGCGCGCGGATTCACTTCAAGTACATAGATGACATCCTTGCCGCTGACGTTCTGGATAGCGAACTGCACGTTCATCAGACCCACCACATTCAGAGCGCCGGCCATGGCCGCCGACTGGCGCTTGAGCTCAGCCACTGTTTGCGCAGACAAGGAGTATGGCGGCAGAGAACAGGCCGAATCACCACTGTGCACGCCAGCCTGCTCAATATGCTCCATCACACCGCCGATGAACGTCTTGCCCGAGGGATCGCGCAGGCAGTCCACATCGCATTCGATCGCGTCATTGAGAAAGCGGTCCAGCAACACAGGCGAGTCGTTGGAGACCTTGACAGCCTCCCGCATGTAACGCTCCAGGTCGCGCTGTTCGTGCACGATTTCCATGGCGCGTCCGCCCAGCACGTAGCTGGGGCGAACCACCAACGGATAGCCCAGTTCGGCGGCGCGCTCCAACGCTTCGGCTTCGGTGCGGGCAGTGGCATTGGGTGGCTGGCGCAGGCCTAATTCGTGCAGCAGTTTCTGGAAACGCTCGCGGTCTTCAGCAGCGTCGATCATGTCGGGGCTGGTGCCGATGATGGGCACACCTGCGGCCTCGAGGCCCAGAGCAAGCTTCAAAGGCGTCTGGCCGCCATACTGCACGATCACGCCTGCCGGCTTTTCCTTGTCGACGATTTCAAGCACATCTTCGAGCGTCAGTGGCTCGAAGTAGAGGCGGTCCGAGGTGTCATAGTCGGTGGATACGGTCTCGGGGTTGCAGTTGACCATGATGGTTTCGTAGCCGTCTTCGCGCATGGCGAGCGCAGCATGCACGCAGCAGTAGTCGAACTCGATGCCCTGACCGATGCGGTTGGGACCACCACCGAGCACCATGATCTTTTTCCTCGCTGTCGGCTCGGCTTCGCACTCCCCACCTTCATCCTCATAGCTGGAGTACATGTAGGCGGTGTTGGTCGCAAACTCGGCGGCGCAGGTATCGACCCGCTTGTAAACGGGACGGATACCGAGGCTGTGACGACGCGCGCGTACATCACCTTCGGTGCTCTTGAGCAACTTGGCCAGACGACGGTCCGAGAAGCCTTTCTTCTTGAGTGTGCGCAGTTCACCTTCGCTGAGGTCGTTCAGACGATGGCGCTCAAGTTCGAGTTCAATTTTGACGATCTGTTCAATCTGTACCAGGAACCAGGGGTCGATTTTGGTGAGGGCAAACACCTCCTCCACACTCATGCCTTGGGCGAAAGCATCGCCCACGTACCAGATGCGCTCGGGGCCTGGCGTGCCCAGTTCCTTTTCGAGCACTTCTCGATCCTGGGTCTTTTCATTCATGCCGTCCACACCCACTTCAAGTCCACGCAGGGCTTTTTGGAAGGACTCCTGGAAGGTGCGGCCCATGGCCATCACTTCGCCGACCGACTTCATTTGGGTGGTCAGGCGGTTGTCGGCGGTCGGAAATTTCTCAAACGCGAAGCGCGGAATCTTGGTGACCACATAGTCGATCGAAGGCTCGAACGATGCGGGCGTGGCGCCTCCTGTGATGTCATTACGCAACTCGTCGAGCGTGTAGCCCACGGCCAGCTTGGCGGCGACCTTGGCGATCGGAAATCCCGTGGCCTTGGATGCCAGCGCGGAAGAGCGCGAAACGCGCGGGTTCATCTCGATGACGATCATGCGACCGTCCTTGGGATTGATCGAGAACTGCACATTGGAGCCCCCCGTGTCAACGCCAATCTCGCGCAGCACCGCCAGGGAGGCATTGCGCATGATCTGGTACTCCTTGTCGGTGAGCGTCTGCGCTGGGGCCACGGTGATCGAGTCACCGGTATGCACACCCATCGGGTCCAGGTTTTCAATCGAACAGACAATGATGCAGTTGTCGGCCTTGTCGCGCACAACTTCCATCTCGAACTCTTTCCAGCCCACGAGCGACTCTTCGATCAGCAGTTCGTTGGTCGGCGAGGCTTCAAGACCGCGCTTGCAAATGGTCTCGAATTCTTCAGCGTTGTAGGCGATGCCACCACCCGTACCCCCCAGTGTGAAGCTGGGCCGGATCACAACCGGGAAACCCACGGTCTTTTGTACGGCCCAGGCCTCATCCAGACTGTGGGCAATGCCCGAACGTGCCGAGCCCAGACCAATCCTGGTCATGGCATCCTTGAATTTCTGGCGGTCTTCGGCCTTGTCGATAGCCTCAGGCGTGGCGCCGATGAGCTCAACCTTGTACTTCTCGAGCACGCCGTGTCGCCACAGATCCAATGCGCAGTTGAGCGCGGTCTGCCCCCCCATGGTCGGCAGGATGGCGTCCGGACGTTCCTTGGTAATGATTTTCTCGACGGTCTGCCAGGTGATGGGCTCGATGTAGGTGACATCAGCCGTGGCAGGATCGGTCATGATCGTGGCGGGGTTACTGTTGATCAAAATGACCTTGTACCCCTCCTCTCGAAGCGCCTTGCAGGCCTGCACACCGGAGTAATCGAATTCACAGGCCTGCCCGATGATGATCGGGCCGGCGCCGATGATGAGAATGCTTTTGAGGTCGGTGCGCTTGGGCATTATTTTTTCTCCTGGGCCGTGGCCATCAATGCCGTGAAGCGGTCAAACAGGTAAGCGATGTCATGCGGGCCGGGGGAGGCTTCGGGGTGACCCTGGAAGCAGAACGCGGGCTTGTCTGTGCGGGCCAGGCCCTGCAGAGTGCCGTCAAACAGCGACACGTGGGTCGGACGCAGGTTGGCGGGCAAGGACTTTTCGTCCACGGCAAAACCGTGGTTCTGGCTGGTGATACTCACGCGGCCGTTGTCCAGGTCCTTGACCGGGTGGTTGGCGCCGTGGTGGCCGAATTTCATTTTGAAGGTCTTGGCCCCGCTGGCCAAGGCCATGATCTGGTGTCCCAGACAGATGCCAAACGTCGGGATGCCGGTCTCGATCAATTCGCGGGCAGCGATGATCGCGTAGTCGCAAGGCTCCGGGTCGCCTGGGCCGTTGGACAGGAAGATGCCATCGGGATTGTGCTTGAGCACTTCGGCCGCAGGCGTCCTGGCAGGCACCACGGTGACCTTGCAGCCGCGTTCAGCCAGCATGCGCAGGATGTTTTTCTTCACGCCGAAGTCATAAGCCACGACGTGGAATTTCGGGGCCGTCTGCGTGCCATAGCCGGAGCCGAGCTTCCACTCGGTCTGTGTCCAGTCGTAGCCCCGGGCCACGGTGACTTTCTGGGCCAGGTCCAGGCCGGCCATCGACGGGGCGGTCTGAGCAGCGGCAATCGCCTGGTCGATCAGGGCCTGCGTGACCTTTTCGCCCGCAGACAGACCGATGATGGCGCCGTTCTGGGCGCCCTTTCTGCGCAGCAGGCGGGTCAGCTTGCGGGTGTCGATGTTGGCAATCGCGACGGTCTTGCTGGCCTTGAGGTAGTCGGACAGGGACTGGCTGGAACGGAAGTTCGAGGCCAGCAGCGGCAGATCCTTGACGATGAGGCCAGCGGCATGGACCTTGTCGGCTTCAATGTCCTCGTTATTGACGCCGTAATTGCCAATGTGCGGGTACGTCAGGGTGACGATCTGCTGGCAGTAGCTGGGGTCGGTGAGGATTTCCTGGTAACCGACGATAGAGGTGTTGAAAACCACCTCTCCGACGGTAGAGCCTGCGGCTCCGATGGAATTGCCGATAAAGACCGTGCCGTCTGCAAGCGCCAGAATGGCGGGAGGGAAAGTTCCCTGAAGAGACAAAAGCACTGGGTTCTCCGTTTGGGTTCGGGTACGCCTCAGCGCTGCGCAGAGAAAAGTCTCTGTTGGGCTGCTTGTTCGAGGGAAAAGGACCTGGCTGGGCTGGGACGTACGGGATTGATGCTGGAAAGCCTCTTATTATAGCCCGGCAATCGTTGGAAACTGCAATGAACATCCCGAGTCCCCACGCTCACCCTCTTGGATCGGGCGATCAGCCCTCAGGGCTTGAAGGTCGCGCTGGCATGCAGACAAATGGCTGCAGCAGCTGCCACGTTGAGCGACTCCTCTCCACCAGGCTGAGCAATCCGGACCCGATGATGCGCGCGAGCGATCAAGGTCGGTGAAACGCCCTGCCCTTCATGGCCCATGACCCACGCACACACTGCTGGCAATCCGCTACGGGCAAGCAGCTGGTGCAGGAACGTTCCATCATGGACGACCGTGACCACCAGAGGCACCTGCAGACGATCAATATCCTTTTCGGTGAGTCCCTCGTGCAATTGAAGAGAAAAATGAGCGCCCATAGCGGAACGCAGCACCTTGGGCGACCAAAGAGACGCCGTTCCCTGCAAGGACAAGACTTGACGAAAGCCGAAGGCAGCAGCTGACCTGAGCATCGAGCCCACGTTGCCTGCATCCTGAACTCTGTCGAGTACCAGGCTCTGAAGATAGGGATCGATGGGAGGGCTCAAAGTCTGATCCATCACAAAACCCATCGCAGCCGGCGAGCGCAAACCACTGATTTGGGCAAACAATGGGTCAGGCAATAAAACCAGAAGGTCCGGTGGCACATTCCAGGTCTCTCCCTGCTGATGCCAGCACGACTCAGAGAAAACCGCCAGTCGTGGCTGAACACCCTGCAGCAGTGCTGCGCGACACAGATGATCACCCTCGAGCCAATACTGGCGCTCCCGCCGGTATGAAGTGGTCTGCCTGGACAGGCGGGTCAATAATTTGACCAGCGGATTTTCTCTGGATGCAATGTGCTTCATCGGGCCGCCTCGGCAACCGGAGCAAAACTGCGACGGTGCCATGGCGTGGGGCCATGAGTCCGCAAGGCCTGAATATGCTCCGGCGTTCCATACCCTTTGTGCCGGTCAAATCCATAAAGCGGAAATTGACTGTGCAATTGATGGCACCAATGATCACGATAGACCTTTGCCAAAATGGACGCTGCAGAAATACTGGGTATCTTGGCATCGCCTTTGACAATGGCCTCAGCCAAAACGTCTAGCGTCGGCAAGCGGTTGCCGTCCACCAATACCTTCGCAGGGGTGAGCCTGAGACCCTGGACAGCACGCCGCATGGCCAGCATGGTGGCCTCAAGGATATTCAATGCGTCAATTTCCTCGACAGTCGCTTCAGCAATGCAGAAACACAAGGACCTTTCCCGGATCATGTGGTAGAGCTCTTCGCGCTTGAACGCCGACAGTTTTTTCGAGTCGGCCAAGCCTCTGACCGGGTTGAGATCGTCCAGGATCACAGCCGCCGCAACGACCGGTCCGGCCAAAGGACCCCGCCCTGCCTCGTCAACTCCCGCAAGGAGACCCGAAACTTCGAATTTCAAGAGCGTCTGCTCAGGCGTTTTGGAGAACGGTTTCAATCGCATGCACGGATTCTCCAGGGGTATTGCGGATCAATTCATGATGCAGGCTGGAAAAACGCTTTTTCAAGGCCTCAACCCTGGATGGCGCCGAGAGCCAGGCCAGGGCCTCTTTGGCCAGGTTCTCGGGCGTGCACTCATCTTGCAACAGTTCGGGCACAAGTTGATCATGGCAAAGAATATTGGGCAATCCCACCCAGGGTTGCAGTCTTTGACGACGCATGATTTGCCAGCTGATCCAGTTCATGTGATAAGCAATCACCATGGGTCGCTTGAAAAGAGCCGCCTCCAGGGTGGCCGTACCGCTGGCAATCAAGGTGACATCGCAGGCCGCAAGAGCTTGATGGGAAGCCCCTTCAAGAATTTTGAGACCTTTGACCTGAACACCAAAACACAAGGCCTCAATTTTCTTTTTCAGGTGGGGAACGGCAGGCAACACCACCTGCAAGTTCGGGCATCGCTTTTGCATCAAAACTGCCGCTTCAAGCAATCGTGGAGCCATGTGCTCAACCTCGGAAGACCTGCTGCCCGGCAGCAAGGCCACCGTTGGTGCGTCGTCGAGCAAACCCAGAAGTCTTCGGGCGTGGGATTGGTCGGGGTTCAACGGAATCACGGAGGCAAGGGGGTGCCCGACATATGTGGCATCGACACCCTCACGCGCCAAGAGTTCGACCTCAAAAGGAAATATGCACAACATGTGATCGACGCTACGGCGGATTTTCTCGATACGCTCAGGGCGCCAGGCCCATATGGAAGGACAGACCATATGAATGGTCGCAATGCCATGAGCTTTGAGAGTGCACTCCAGATCCAGATTGAAGTCAGGAGCATCCACTCCGATGAAGACCTGTGGCGGATGCTCAAGCAACTTTCGCTTCAGGCTGTTCCTGATGGATACGATGCGTCTGTAGTGGCGGAGAACCTCAACATACCCTCGCACAGCCAGTTCATGAGAAGCCCATAAGGCATCAAACCCTTCAGCGACCATGGCCGGCCCACCAATGCCATGGCTCTTCAAATGCGGCCAGCGATGCCGCAGGCCCTGGATCAAAAGACCGGCCAGCAAGTCACCGGAAGCCTCACCAGCAACCATGCCTACAGTCAGGGAGTTGGCCGTTTGTGCAGCCTCAATCTCAGCAGGCCTCATGGGCAATCTCAACGGACGATACCGCGCTGAGGATTCGCTCCCGAAAGGAAGTCGAGCATCATCTCGATGTCCACCATGGCCTCGGGACGATCGTCGGCCATCGCCTTGATTCGAAGCATTGACTGCTCAAGCGTCAGACCCTCCCGATAAAGGTGTTTATGCATGCCCTTGACGGCACTGATACGTTCTGGGCTAAAGCCGCGTCTTTTGAGACCTTCGAAATTCATGGATCGGGCCTGAGCAGGTTGCCCCTGGGCCATGACGAAGGGTGGAAGATCGGCAAAGAGAAGCGAGTTCATGGCCGTAAATGCATGGGCCCCAATCCGGCAGAACTGGTGCACCACCGTAAATCCACCCAGAATCGCCCAATCCCCCACCCAGACATGGCCCGCCAGTTGCGTGTTGTTGGCAAAAATCGTGTGGTGGCCCACCACACAGTCATGGGCCAGGTGGACATAGGCCATGATCCAGTTGTCATTGCCAACCCTGGTCACGCCCTGGTCGCCGGGTGAGCCAATGTTGAACGTGCAGAATTCACGAATGGTGTTTCTGTCGCCAATGATCAATGCACAAGGCTCATTGTTGTATTTTTTGTCCTGCGGAATGGCGCCCAGCGAGTTGAACTGAAAAATGCGATTGTCCCGACCGATGGTGGTGTTCCCCTCGATCACGCAGTGGGAGGCGACCGAGGTACCCGCGCCAATACGCACGTTCGGGCCAATCACGCTGTAGGGTCCGATCGTGACCGAGCTGTCGATCTGGGCACCGGGATATACGATGGCCGTTGGATGAATCAAGCTCATGTACTCAGGCAATCTTTCTCATCGCACACATCAGTTGGGCCTCGACCGCCACTTCATCGCCCACCAGTGCGCGTGCATCAAATCTAAAAATGCCAGCCTTGTTACGGTCCAGGGCCACCTCCAGAATCAACTGATCGCCGGGCTCGACAGGTCGTTTGAATCTGGCGCCATCAATGCCGGCAAAATAATAGACCGAGCTCTCATCCGGAGTCACACCCATGGTTTCGAATGCCAGCAATGCGGCAGCCTGGGCCAAGGCTTCGAGCATCAGCACACCGGGCATCACGGGTCGGTGCGGGAAATGTCCGGTAAAGAATGGTTCGTTGATAGTGACATTCTTGATGGCCTTGATACGTACACCGGGCTCAAGGGACAACACCCGGTCAACCAGCAAAATGGGATAGCGGTGGGGCAGTTGCTTAAGTATCTGATGAATGTCCATCATGTCGACTTTTCCCGATTTTTGATGATGTTTTCAAGTTCGCGCAATCGCTCACGCAAACGATGCAATTGCCTCAGGCTGGCGGCATTTTTTTCCCAGTCAGCGTTTTCGTCGATGGGGAAAAGACCGGTGTAATGGCCCGGTTTTGAAATCGAACGGGTAACTACGGATGCAGCAGAAATGTGGACGCCGTCAGCCAGGGACAAGTGACCCAACACCACAGCACCACCGCCGATGGTACAGCCCGCACCGATGCGTGCACTGCCAGCAACACCCACACAACCCGCCATGGCCGTATGCGCACCGATATGGACGTTGTGACCGATCTGGATCAGGTTGTCGAGTTTGACGCCATCTTCCACCACGGTATCACCCAATGCACCACGATCAATACAGGTGTTGGCACCAATTTCTACATCGTTGCCGATGCGCACAGCCCCCAACTGTTCGATCTTTTCCCAGCGTTCCTGGTCTAAGGCAAATCCGAATCCATCTGCACCAATGACCACCCCCGAATGAAGAACACATCGGTCCCCGACACAGCAATCTCGACCAATCGTGACGCGCGAGTACAGCAGGGACCCCGCTCCAATCCTGGCACCCGCCTCGACCACACACAGAGGACCGACTACGGCATCCGCCGCCACATGGGCAGAAGGGTCAATCACCGCACTTGGATGGATACCCTGCGTGGCGACGACCTGATGCATTCGTTTCCAGAGTTGCGTCAATCTTGCATAGTACAAATAAGGGTCAGGCGTAATGATGGCTGCACCACGGCTGCAAGCCAACTCGCGATAAGCCTCGGTGGCGATGACACAGGCAGCTTGAGAAGTCTCCAATAATGAGGAGTACCTCGGATGACTCAGAAAACTGATGTGGCAGGAGCGGGCATCCTGCAGGGGAGCAATGCCTTCGATGACCACCCGGGGATCACCCAGCAGGTGCCCCCCCAGAGACTCAGCAATGTAACCCAGCGTCAATGACACTGCGCGAAAGACCGGTCACTTGGCGCCGCCGTTCAAGGCCCTGAGGACCTTGTCGGTGATGTCATGTTTGGGATTGATGTAAACAGCCTCCTGAAAAATCACATCGTATTTTTCAGATTCAGCGACTTGGCGCACGGCCCGGTTGGCCCGTTCAACAACCAATTGCTGCTCTTCGTTCTTGCGAGCGTTCAGATCTTCCTGGAATTCGCGTCGCTTGCGCTGAAATTCCCGCTCCTGATCAAGCAAGGTTTTCTGCCGAGCGGCACGCTGTGACTCGGCCAGTGTCGGGGCTTCACGTTCAAACTTTTCAGAAGCAGTCTTAAGGGCATTGCCCGCGTCGACCAATTCCTTTTCACGCTTGGCAAACTCCTGCTCGAGCTTTTGTTGTGCTTGCCGGGCTGTAGCAGACTCTCTAAAGATGCGCTCGGTGTTGACGAAGCCCATCTTGAACTCCTGTGCAATGGCGCTGCAAGGAGCAAGGACGACCCATGCAAGACCCATGGCGGCAAGTGATAGTCGAAGCGTGTTCATTAGAAGGAAGTTCCGATCTGGAATTGAAGTCTTTGGATTTTATCCGTACTCTGCTTGCGGATGGGCAGTCCATAGGAGAATCGTAATGGCCCCATGGGTGAAATCCAGCTTAAGCCGACACCAACCGAAGCACGCAATTGGTCCAGGTCGACTTTTTCAGACTCTCCAAAGGCCTTGCCCACATCGGTAAATGCGAACAGTCTGAGTGTACGGTCGTTCCCAGCCCCCGGGAACGGAGTGATGAATTCCCCATTGAGCACCACTTTCTTGGGCCCACCCAGGTACAAACCGCTGCTGGCTGAAGCCGGACCCAGTGTGGATTGCTCGAAAGCCCTCACACTGCCCAGACCGCCCACATAGAAATTCTTGAACAGAGGAAATGGCCGGCCTCCCAGTCCTTGGCCCCATCCCAAGTCCACGTTGTAGGCAAGGGTGTACTTTTTGGTCAGCGGAATATATTGCTGGAATTGGGCATTGGCCCGAACATAGCGAATGTCGCCAGAAAGGCTCGTTTCGGCATTGAGGCGCTGGTAAACACCCCGAGTGGGCACCAGAGCGCTGTCACGGCCGTCACGTGCCCAGCCCATCGATATCGGCAATGCGCGGGTGGTCCATCCGAATTTGTTGACATAGTCCTTGTACTCAACGGGCAGATTCGTGCCATTTCCAATGGTCGTCTGCTCGAAATTACCCCCGATAAAAACGGTGTCAAGCTCGGTAACAGGGACACCAAACCTCATACCCCCACCGGTCGTGACCAGGCTGTAGGCATTCAGGTCGCCCAGATAGGGACGGGTGGTGCGGTGATAAAGATCGAATGAGCGGGATATGCCATTCTGGGTGAAATAGGGGTCAGTCGTGCTGAGCACGACAGTACGGTTGTAGCGGCTGGTGTTCACCTGAACCGCCAGAAAATTTCCAGAGCCAAAAGCGTTTTCCTGACTGATCCCAAAGGACAGAGCCACCTTTTCTGCTGAAGAGAAGCCGGCGCCCAAGGAGAGGTTTCCGGTAGGCTTTTCCTTGACCGTGAACACAAGATCAACCTGATCCGCAGAGCCTGGCACATCCTGGGTCTGGACATCTACCTCGGTAAAAAAACCAAGACGATCGAGCCGATCCCTGGACAAACGAATCTTGTCACCGTCATACCAGGAGGCCTCGAACTGACGCAATTCTCTGCGGATCACCTCGTCACGCGTTCGCTCATTGCCGGCAATCTGGATACGCCGGACATATGCCCTACGCACAGGATCGGCCTGAAGCACCAGTTCCACAGTGTTGTTGGCGCGATTGATCTCCGGACGCACTTCAATGCGGGCGAAGGCGTAACCAAAACGGGAAAAATAGTCTGTAAAAGCCTTGCTGGTTTCAGCAACTGTTTCGGCGTTGTATGGCTGTCCCGCAGATATCCGGACAAGTGTCTTGAACTCCTGCTCCCGCTGAAGGTAGTTGCCTTCGAGTCGGACCGCCGAGACGGTAAATCGATCGCCTTCTGTCAGGTTGACATGGATATCCATTTCAAGTCGATCGGGCGACATCGAGACTTGGGTCGAATCAATGCGGAACTCGAGAAAACCCCTGGACAGGTAGAAGGATCGAAGCGCCTCCAGGTCGGCATTGAGCTTGGTACGAGAGTAACGGTCGGATTTGGTGTACCAGCTCAACCAGCCGCCGGTGTCCAGATTGAATTGATCCCTGAGGGTGCTTGTCGAAAAGGTCTGGTTGCCGGTGATCTGGATGGTCCGGATTCTTGCTGGCCCACCCTCGGTGATCGTGAAAGTGAGCTTGACCCGGTTTCTTTCGGTCGGGGTGGCCGTGGTGACCACCTCAGCGCCATAAAGACTGCGGCTGATGTACTGTCTTTTGAGTTCCTGTTCGGCCTTGTCCGCGAGAGCTTTGTCAAAAGGCCTGCCTTCTGCAATTCCGACTTCCTTGAGCGCTTTGGTCAATACGTCCTTGTCAAACTCCTTGAGACCAACGAACTCGACTGTGGAGACGGTCGGTCGCTCTTCCACCCAGACCACCAGGACGTTGCCCTGGGTTTCGAGTCGAACATCCTTGAAAAGTCCCAGGGAGAAAAGGGCACGAATGGCCGCTGCACCCTTGTCCTCGGTGTATTGATCGCCAACCCGCACGGGCAAGGATGCAAATACTGTCCCGGGCTCAACCCGTTGCAGGCCTTCCACGCGAATATCCTGCACAACAAATGGCATCACGGCCATAGCAGGAGCCGAAGCCACCATCATCGCAGCTGCTTGGGCGACCATCGACAAGCGTACTTCAGAAAACATCGGGAACAAATGCATGAAACACCAGAATGGTTTGTAGTTCGATCAAGGCAGTTGCAGTCGATGACAGCTGTCTTGATATGTCGATGACGCATGTGATCTTCCGTTGACATTCAAGAGGCCTGCAAGTCGGGAAGTCGGCATGGCGATTGCACAGGTCAACCTGTCATTGACTGCTGAAGATAATACAACAGGTCAGATGGAAAAATGCTGAATCATGACCTTGCCGCAACTGGGAAGACCCAGTAGTTTCTTCAGTTCAATGGCCATGCCATCATCCCCCGCCCTCAATGCCTGATGGACAACCGAGCGATGCAGGCTTGGGCAAGTCCCCTGGCTTCCTGATCAATGTGCAGCAGGTCCTCCAGCCCCTGAGGTTGCTGACACTTCCAGGCCTGCAAGCTGTCGGCATTGACCGTGTGGATCTGGTCAAACCGGATACGTTGATCCAGAAATGCCTGGACGGCCACCTCATTGGCGGCATTGAGCACGGCGCAGGTTCCGGAAGGGGCGGATAGGCACTCCCATGCCAGTTTGAGGCCCGGGTATCTGGCTTGATGGGCAGGATCATCAAAAGATTCAAACGTCATGGCCGACAGGCTTTTCCAATCCAGTGCGGCCGCGCCCGATACCATCCGATGGGGCCAGCTCAAGCCATAGGCGATAGGCACCCGCATATCCGGTGTTCCCAACTGCGCAACCACTGAATGATCCGTGAACTGGACCATCGAGTGGATGATGCTTTGCGGATGAATGACCACCTGCAACTGCGCGGCTTCGACGCCAAAAAGGTAGCGAGCCTCGATCACTTCCAGGGCTTTGTTCATCATCGTGGCCGAGTCCACCGAAATCTTGCGTCCCATGACCCAGTTGGGGTGAGCACAGGCTTGACCGGGGGTCACGTTTTTGAGTTCGCCAGGATCGAGTTGCCTGAAGGGCCCCCCCGAAGCCGTCAAAATGATCTTGTCAACCCTATGGGGCCAGGTCGAGGGATCCTCTGGTAAAGACTGAAAGATGGCCGAATGCTCGCTGTCAATCGGCAACAAGGTGGCCTTACCCTTGCGAACAGCTGCAAGAAAGACCTCACCGCCCACGACAAGAGCCTCCTTGTTGGCCAAAAGCAGCCGCTTTCCAGTGCGGGCGGCAGCGAGGCACGATGAAAGGCCCACCGCGCCAACAATGGCTGCCATGACTGCATCGACAGCAGGGTCGCTGGCCACTTCGTCAAGCGCTTTTGCTCCCCATGAAACCTTGATTTCGACACCCTGAGCCCGCAAGCGATCACGCAGCAGGCGTCCCGCCGGCTCATGCGCCATGACCGCGTGTCGCGGGCGCCAGCGCATGCACTGCTCAAACATCAGGTCAACCTGCGTGTTTGCCGTCAGTGCATGCAGTGCAAAACGATCCGGGTGGCGTGCCATCACATCCAGGGTACTTTTACCTATGGAGCCGGTCGAGCCCAGCACGGTCACCATCATCTTGCGTGTCATGGATTGATCCTCGTTTTCACTTCATAAGGTCATGGTCAGCATGATTGCCAATGGCAGGGTCGGCAATAACGCGTCCACTCTGTCGAGAACTCCCCCATGCCCTGGCAATAGCGCCGAACTGTCCTTGACACCGGCGCTGCGCTTGACCAAAGACTCCACCAGGTCACCTGCAACGCTCATCGAACACAGAAAAATCACGGCACAGATCCAAAGCAGCCCCCCCCCATTGGCCAGTACTGTAAAGAGACTGCCATCCGCTGCTTGCCATTGCCGATCTGCCCAGATCCAGACCCAACCCAGCAACACCACACCGGTCATGGCACCCGCCACGCCCTCCCAGCTTTTCGCCGGACTGATGGCCGGGGCCAGTTTGGCGGTGATCCAGCGCCCACCGAGGGAGCGCCCCGCAAAATAGGCGGCCACATCAGCCGCCCACACCAGACACATGATCGACAGCAGGAAATTGGTCCCCCTGAAATAGGCAAGCACGAGTGCCAGCCAGCCCGACATGAGCAATACCAGACCACACAGCCAGCGAAAACGGGCAGGCCAGGCAGACCAGCCTGCGACCCCGCGTTGAAGCATTGCAATGGCTACGACAACCCACAAAGCGCCAGACACCTGCCAAAAAAGGAGCGGAAGCCGGGTATACCATTCCGAGAACCACAACCATAATCCGACCGCAAACCAGATTGCAGCCGACAGCAGTGAAGTCAAAGACTCCCGCCCATTGAGTCGCCCCCACTCCCAAGCTCCGGCCGCCATGAAGAGCAGTGTCAACAAGACAAATGGCCAGGCCACCGACGCAAACAGCGCAGGCAGAAAAAGCGCAAGCAAAATCAGGGCAGTGATGACACGTTGCTTGAGCATGGACTTTTCCTCGATGGCACAAGGGCCGCTCGAAGCGGCCCTTTGCATGGTGACAGGTTCGGCAGGGGTTTCAAACCGCCATGATGTCCTGTTCTTTCGCAGCGATCAATTGATCGATTTCCGCAATGCGCTTGTCCGTCATCTTCTGAATGTCTGACTCGGTGCGCTTTTGGTCATCCTCGGTGGCTTCCTTGTCCTTGACTAGCTTCTTGACCGACTCATTGGCATCACGACGAAGGTTCCGGACCGCGATCTTGGCATGCTCGCCCTCGGCCTTGACCAGCTTGGTCATCTCCCGACGACGCTCCTCGCTCATCGGCGGCATGGGGACCCGGATCAGATCTCCCATGGAGGCAGGATTGAGTCCGAGATCGCTCTCACGAATGGCTTTTTCGATCTTGGCGCCCATGCCCTTTTCCCAGGGCTGCACACTGATGGTGCGGGCATCCAGCAGCGCCACATTGGCCACCTGGGACAGCGGAACCTGTGATCCATAGTACTCAACGTGGATCACATCCAGCAGGGCCGGGTTGGCCCGTCCTGTCCGGATCTTGCCAAGGTTGTTCTTGAAGGCCGCAATGGATTGCTCCATTTTGGATTCCGTGTTTTTTTTGATGTCTGCGATTGTCATACCGTTCTCCAGGTCATGGGCTGTTCACAGATGCACCAGTGTGCCCTCATCTTCACCCATCACAACACGTTTGAGAGCCCCATTTTTGAAGATGGAAAATACCTTGATGGGCAGTTTCTGGTCCCTGCACAAGGCAAAGGCTGTTGCATCCATGATTCCCAGATTTCGACCCATGGCTTCGTCAAAAGTCAGTTGACTGTAGCGTGTGGCCGCGGGGTCCTTTTTGGGATCGGCTGTATAAACTCCATCGACCTTGGTCGCCTTGAGTACGATTTCGGCACCAATTTCTGCCCCCCTCAATGCAGCAGCCGTGTCGGTGGTAAAAAATGGATTTCCAGTTCCTGCAGCGAAAACCACCACTTTGCCCTCTTCCAGGTATTGCAGTGCCTTGGGGCGCACGTAAGGCTCAACGACCTGCTCGATGCCGATCGCAGACATGACCCGGGCCGTCAAGCCTGCCTTGTTCATGGCATCGGCCAAAGCCAGGGAATTCATCACCGTGGCCAGCATGCCCATGTAGTCCGCAGTGGCGCGGTCCATGCCAACAGCACCTCCTGCTACACCGCGGAAAATGTTTCCACCGCCAATGACAACCGCCACCTCGACCCCCAGACGAGTCACTTCGGCAATTTCCTCCACCATGCGAACGATGGTTGAGCGGTTGATCCCGAACTGATCGTCCCCCATGAGAGCCTCACCGGACAGCTTGAGCAATACACGCTTGTGGGCCGGCTGGGCTGATGACATGGATGGATCTCCAGGTGAGTGATGTTGCAAGTTTAACGGTGGATTTGAACGTCAGGCATTGCCTTTTGCCGCTGCAACCTGTGCAGCCACCTCGGCAGCAAAATCGTCGACTTTCTTTTCAATACCTTCGCCAACCACATAAAGGGTGAAGGATTTGACCGTAGTGGAGCGTTCCTTGAGCATCTGTTCAACGGTCTGCTTGTCGTTCTTTACGAAGGGCTGATTGAACAGGGACACCTCTTTGAGGTATTTCTGCACGGAACCCTCAATCATCTTGGCAGCAATGTCGGCGGGTTTGCCGGATTCAGCCGCCTTCGCGGTGGCCACTGATCGCTCTTTTTCGATCAAATCTGCAGGCACATCGGCGCTGGTCAGGGCCACAGGCTTCATGGCTGCAACGTGCATGGCCACATCCTTGGCTGCCTGTTCGTCGCCTTCGTACTCAACCATCACGCCAATACGAGTGCCATGAAGGTATGTTGCAAGTTTGGCGCCGCCAACGACCTGCTTGAAGCGCCGAAAGCTCATGTTTTCGCCAATCTTGCCGATCAGCCCCTTGCGGACGTCTTCAAGTGTGGGGCCAAAACCATCCTGGCTGTAGGCCAGTGTCCCCAGGGACTCGATATTGGACGGCTTGTATTTGGCAGTCAGTTCGGCTGCAGCGTGGGCCAAAGCCAGAAAGCTGTCGTTCTTGGTGACAAAGTCAGTTTCGCAATTGACCTCGATCAGGGCACCCGAAGTGCCATCGACAAAACTGGCCACTACGCCCTCGGCGGTCACGCGTGAGGCCGCCTTGCCAGCCTTGGTGCCAAGTTTGACGCGCAGGATTTCTTCAGCCTTGGCCATATCGCCATCGGCTTCGGTCAGGGCCTTTTTGCACTCCATCATGGGGGCGTCGGTCTTGCCGCGCAACTCGGCGACCATGCTTGCGGTGATTGCTGCCATGGAAAATTCTCCTTCGATTGATTCAGGACATCGGGTTGAAAAAAAGGGGCCTTGAAGACCCCTTTCGTTGAGCGCGCAATGCTCAGGCCGGGGTGTCTTCGACCTCGACAAACTCGTCTGTGCCTTCTGCAGTGACCGCCTTGGCAACATCAGTCACTGCATTTGCACGGCCCTCGAGAATGGCATCGGCAATCCCGCGGGCATAAAGAGCCACAGCCTTGGCAGAGTCGTCATTGCCCGGAATCACGTAGTCAATACCTTCTGGAGAGTGATTGGAATCCACGACGCCGATCAATGGAATACCCAGTTTCTGGGCCTCGGCAACGGCAATCTTGTGGTATCCCACATCGATGACAAAAATGGCATCCGGCAGTGTGTTCATGTCCTGAATCCCGCCGATATCCTTTTCGAGCTTGTCAATCTCGCGCTTGAACATGAGTTGTTCTTTCTTACTCATGCTGTCGAGACCCGCCTCTTGCTGGGCTTTCATATCCTTGAGGCGTTTGATTGAGGTTTTGACCGTCTTGAAGTTGGTCAGCATGCCGCCAAGCCAGCGTTGATCGACAAAGGGCATTCCAGCGCGCTGGGCTTCAGTGGCCAAGATTTCGCGAGCCTGACGTTTGGTGCCCACCATCAACACGGTGCCTCGGTTGGCAGCCAGCTGTTTGGCGAATTTAGTCGCCTCCTGGAACATCGGCAGTGATTTTTCCAGGTTGATGATGTGGATTTTGTTGCGATGGCCAAAAATGAACGGGGCCATCTTGGGATTCCAGAAGCGGGTCTGGTGTCCGAAATGGACACCGGCTTCCAGCATTTCGCGCATGCTGACTGACATGATGAACTCCAAAGGTTGGTTCTTTAACCTGACCGGATCCCGTCGAAGACGAGACACCTTGTATGGGCAGATTAGCGGATATGCTTTGAAACACCAGCAATCAATGGCCGATGCATTTCAAAGCCAATCAATTATAGCACCCATGAATCTCGTGCCGATGAATCCTTGGACCCATGCCCATTTCTTGGACATTGGGCAGATCCGGGAACTTGAAAGGAACCTCGCGCGCACTTCGCCAGAGGCATTGATGGCCTTAGCCGGGCAGGCTGTGGCCCGGCTGGCGCGCGCCGTTGCGCCTCATGCCCGCCGGGCATGGGTCGCCTGCGGACCCGGCAACAACGGCGGAGACGGTCTGGAGGCTGCAATCATGCTCAAGAGCGCCGGGATGGAGGTTCGGGCCAGCCTGATAGCCGATCTTGACCGAATGCCTCCCGATGCTGCCCGGGCCCTCACCCGGGCTCATGCAGCTGGAGTGGTGATTGATAACTTTGTGCCCGATCAATGGCTCGCCCAGCTTGGAGAGACCGATCTGTGTATCGATGCCCTCCTTGGCCTGGGGACCAACCGTGCAGCCACGGGGTCTGTCCTGCGGGCCATTGAACTGCTCAACAACAACCGGGCCCCCACCTTGTCCGTGGACGTACCCAGCGGACTTGATCCCCGCACCGGCCGCAGCCATGGTGGTGCCTGCGTCCATGCCCGGTATACCCTGACCCTGCTGGCCCTCAAGCCTGGCCTGCTGACCGGCCAAGGCCGCGATGTCTGTGGCCAACTGTGGTTGGCTCCCCTGGGCGCAAACGTCCGCCAGCAGCCCTGTACGGGCTTCACGGGCCCGCCGGCTGATTTGCCCTCCAGAGCCCATGCCAGCCACAAAGGGATGCATGGCGATGTGGCGGTGATTGGTGGGGGAAAAGGCATGACTGGAGCCTGCCTACTGGCGGGTGAGTCGGCTCTGATGGCAGGTGCAGGCAGGTTGTTCTGGTGCCCACTCTCGCTGACCGATCCCATAGCGGCCTGGTCTGCAAATTTGATGCTGCGAGACTGGCAATCGCTGGATCTGCAGCGAATGACGGTTGTCTGCGGATGTGGCGGGGGTTCGGAGATTCTTCAGGTGTTGCCCGATGTGATCCGTCGCAGCCATCGCCTGGTACTGGATGCCGATGCACTCAACGCCATTGCTGGCGACCCCCGGTTGCAAACCCTGGTCAGGGCACGCATACCGCTGACCACCGTACTGACACCCCATCCCCTGGAAGCAGCACGATTAATGGGGGTGGAGGTCGACACGATCGAATCTGACCGGTTGCAGGCTGTGCGAGACCTGAGCCTGCTCATGGGTGCTTGTACGGTCGTCCTCAAGGGCTCGGGCACCCTGGTCGCTCAAGGTGGCGAAAGGGTGTATGTCAACTCGACGGGCAATGCCAGGCTGGCCGTCGCGGGGACGGGTGACGTGCTGGCCGGACTGACCGGCGCACGCATGACGCAGCACGCCGACAGTTTTTCAGCCAGCTGCGCTGCAGTTTGGGAGCATGGCCTGATTGCAGACAGGTGGCCGGCAGACAAGAGCTTGAGCGCCTCATCCATGGTGGAGCAGCTGCAGTCACCACCAGCCAGGTGCTGAAACTCGGCGGTTTCACCGTCTGGATTTTCGATCCCGAGCAACTTTTTTATGGGCTGATGATTTCCCGGGTACTGACTTTCGGGGCTGCAGGTCTGACTCCGGCGCTGTCCTGCCCTTGCGCTCACGCTTGACCGGCGGATTGCGGGGGTCTGGCACGATTTCACCCCGCTTGTCACGCAAGGCTCGGGTCAACAACTCCTCCCCGGACTGAACCAGCCGGAAATCGATTTTCCGTCCATCCAGGTCGACCCTGCTGACCTGGACCTGTACCCGGGTCCCGATGGCATAGCGCACGCCGGTACGCTCACCTCGCAGTTCCTGGCGAGCTTCGTCGAAGCGGTAGTACTCGCCGCCCAACTCGGTAATGTGCACCAAACCTTCCACATACAAGGCGTCGAGTGTCACGAACAGTCCGAAGGTGGTGACGGTCGAGACCACGCCGCTGTATTCCTCACCGAGGTGCTCGCGCATGTATTTGCACTTGAGCCAGGCTTCGACATCGCGGCTGGCCTCGTCGGCCCTTCGCTCATTGGCACTGCAGTGCAGTCCGGCCGCCTCCCATGCCTGTTGCTCTGCTGCCGACATGCGCACTTTGGGAGTCTGACGTCCCGATGTGGACGCCGTCGCTTTCTGTAACCGGCGGGAGAGTTTGGCATGGGCCTCGCCGGGCACGGGCAAGGCGGGCAACTGGTAATGCTGCTGGTCAAGAATAGCTTTGATGACCCGATGGACCAGCAGGTCCGGGTAACGCCTGATCGGACTGGTGAAGTGTGTATAGGCTTCAAACGCCAGACCAAAATGGCCGCTGTTGATGGGGGTGTAAATGGCCTGCTGCATGGAGCGCAGCAGCATGGTGTGAATTTGCTGGGCGTCAGGCCGGTCCTTGGTAAGTTCGGCAATTTTCTGGAAATCCCGGGGGTGAGGATCCTCGCCAATGGTCATGCCCACACCCAGGGCCTTGAGGTAAGCGCGCAGTATTTCCCTTTTTTCAGGCGTCGGGCCCTCGTGCACCCGGAACAGCCCCGGTCGCTGATGGGCCTGCAAAAAATCGGCGCTGCATACGTTGGCTGCCAGCATGGCCTCCTCGATGAGTCGATGCGCCTCATTGCGAATCCTTGGGACAATTTTTTCAATTCGGCCACTGTCATCGCAAATGATCTGGGTTTCAGTGGTGTCGAAATCGACCGCCCCACGGGATGCGCGGGCCCTCAACAGTGCGCGATAGACCTCGTGCAGATTCAGAAGATCCTGCACACGGTCCTTGCGCCTTACCGCTTCCGTTCCACGCGTGTTGGCCAGAATGGCCGCCACTTCGGTGTAGGTAAAACGTGCATGGCTATGCATGACTGCGGGATAAAACTGATAGGCCTGAACATCTCCCCCGGCATCGACCACCATGTCACAGACCATGCACAGTCGATCCACATCGGGGTTGAGAGAGCACAAACCATTGGAGAGCTTCTCGGGCAGCATGGGAATGACGCGGCGCGGGAAATACACACTGGTCGCACGGTCATAGGCATCTGTATCGATGGCCTCGCCAGTCTTGACATAGTGACTGACATCTGCAATGGCCACCAGCAGACGCCATCCTTTTGAACGACCCTGACGAACCGGCTCACAATACACCGCATCATCAAAGTCACGGGCGTCCTCACCATCGATCGTGACCAGAGCCACATCACGGAGGTCCACCCGACCCTTACGGTCTGCAGCCCTGACCTTGTCGGGCAGCAAACGCGCTTGCGCCAGACATTCCTGAGAAAACTCGTGCGGTACGCCATATTTGCGCACCGCGATCTCGATTTCCATGCCTGGATCGTCAATCTCGCCGAGAACTTCGACCACCCGCCCGACCGGCTGCCCATGCAGGGCAGGGGGCTCGGTCAGTTGCACCACCACCACCTGACCTGCTCGTGCGTGACCAAGCGCCCCTTTGGGCAGCAGTACGTCCTGACCATAACGCTTGTCCTCTGGCGCCACCAGCCACATGCCCGATTCCTGCAGCAATCGACCGATGATGGGCTGATCGGGGCGCTCCACAATCTCCACCACGCGGCCTTCGGGTCGTCCCTTCCGATCGATCCTCACCACGCGAATCCTGACACGGTCGCGGTGCAGCACAGCACGCATTTCGTTGGGCGGGAGATAGATGTCCGCCTGACCATCATCACGCACCAGGAATCCGTGTCCGTCCCGATGTCCCTGAACCTGACCTTCAATTTCTTCCAGCATCCCGCTGGTTGGAAGATGTTTATTAATATAAAATCCTTGATTTCCTGAAATGCCCAGGTGGCGGAATTGGTAGACGCACTAGTTTCAGGTACTAGCGCTGCGAGGCGTGGAGGTTCGAGTCCTCTCCTGGGCACCAATCTTATCTCAGCACCATTGGTGCCAGGCTCTCTTCACAGGGATGAACCACTCTCCGGGTCGATGCATCACGCATCGGCTTTTTTTTGGCGGGCACTCATGACCGGGCCCAATTCAGTGTCAATGGGATGCCACATGATGTCAGACCGACCGCAAGCTGAGCTACAATGCTCGCTTCCTGAAATGCCCAGGTGGCGGAATTGGTAGACGCACTAGTTTCAGGTACTAGCGCTGCGAGGCGTGGAGGTTCGAGTCCTCTCCTGGGCACCAAGCAAGCCGCCTCTTTGGCGGCTTTTTCATGCCTTGATAAGAGCAGCGATCTCCTACACTGGCAAGGCGATCAGATCATGTCCCTCCACAGCGGTCACCCTCGCTTTCGTAAATTCGCCGCTTTTGAGCGTCTTGCTCATTTTTTGCGGGGGTAGCAATCTGACTACGCCGTCAATTTCGGGGGCATCGGCATAACTGCGACCCACCCCTCCCCTGCGCCCCATCGAGGGCGCCGAGTCCACCAGTACCTGCAAGGTAGCCCCTATGCGCCTGTGCAGACGGGCCACTGAAACAGCCTCGGCCACCTGCATGAAACGTGATCGCCTCTGCTCTCGAATCTCGGCGGGCAACATGCCCGGCAACGTATTGGCCTCTGCGCCATTGACAGGGCTGTAGGCAAAGCATCCGGCGCGGTCGATTTCGGCCTCGGCAAGAAATGAGAGCAGATGTTCGAATTCCTGCTCAGTCTCACCCGGAAACCCGGCGATAAAGGTGCTTCGAATAACCAGTTCAGGACAGGCCTTGCGCCACTGCGCGATCCGCTCGAGATTTTTTTCTCCACTCGCTGGCCGCTTCATGCGTCGCAAGACGTCCGGATGGCTGTGCTGAAAAGGAACATCCAGATAAGGTAAAACCAGGCCCTGGGCCATGAGGGGGATGATGTCATCGACGCTGGGGTACGGGTACACATAATGGAGTCTGACCCAAGCACCGAAATCGCGCGCCATCTCACCCAAAGCCTGGGTAAGTTCCAGGGTGCGTGTGCGCACCGGGCGGCCCTGCCAAAAACCAGTGCGGTACTTCACATCCACCCCGTAGGCTGAAGTATCCTGACTGATCACCAGCAGCTCCTTGACGCCGCCCTCCAGCAAGGCCTGCGCCTCCTTGAGCACATCGCCGATGGGCCTTGACACCAAATCGCCGCGCATCGAGGGGATGATGCAGAAAGTGCAGCGATGATTGCAACCCTCGCTGATCTTCAGGTAGGCAAAGTGCCTGGGCGTGAGCTTGAGTCCGGCTGCGCCGAACGCTCCGGGCACGAGGTCGAGGAATGGATCATGAGGCTTGGGCAAATGCGTGTGAACAGCATCCATGACCTCCTCAGTCGCATGCGGACCGGTCACGGCCAACACACTGGGGTGCATTTGACGGACCATGTTCTCGCCATCGTTGGACTGCCTGGCCCCCAGACATCCGGTCACAATGACCTTACCGTTTTCAGCCAGGGCCTGCGCGATGGTGTCCAGACTTTCCTCGACCGCTTCGTCGATGAAACCACAGGTGTTGACGATGACCAGGTCGGCCCCCTCAAAGGTCTTGCTGGTCTCGTAGCCCTCGGCGCTGAGGCGGGTCAGAATCAGTTCAGAGTCGGTCAGGGCTTTGGGGCAGCCTAGGCTCACAAAGCCGACTTTGGGCGCGGGTGTGTTATCAATTGCTTGCATGAACGCGATTGTCCTTGCATTTGGGTGCCTGTAGGTTGACGATCAAATCTTCAGGCCAAAAGCACCCAGCAGTTGTTGGGCCTGGCGTTGCATCTGCAACTGGATCTGCGTCATGGCATGACTCGATTGTGCGACATAGTCACTCATCAAGGCCTGAAATGCCGGCCCTTGCAAGGACTGGGCAGCGTCCCCGAGCTCGCGTTGCCAGTCGGTCATGGCCTGCAATTGCTGCTCCAGGCTGCGACCCATCAGGGGTTGCAGGGCATGTCCGTAAAAACGAATCAGGTTGGCCAAGGCCGACTCACTGAGCAGGGGTACGCCTGCAGCTTCCTGTTCCAGAATGATTTGCAGCAAAATCGACCGGGTCAGGTCCTCTGAGGTTTTGGCATCCCGAACCACAAACGGCTCACCCTGCATGACCAGTTGCCTGATTTCTGCAAGGGTCACATAACGCGAACTGAGTGCGTCATACAAGCGACGGTTGGGGTACTTCTTGATGGTTCTGATGGCAGGCTCGTTGTCAGCCGCCGGCGTCCGTGACGAAGCGGTTGCCACTGGAGCTTTTCGACGGTGAGCACCAGCCATGTTCGAACCTCTCAACGGGACTCGAGTTGCGTTCCACCTGCGCCAAATGCGCGGTAGACATTCCCGAAGCGCAGCACGGCCCAAAGATCTGCGCTGGTGACCGAGGGCGATTGACTCCATTGCAGGCCATCAGCACTCAGGGCCACGGTCCCCGCCGCCCCGACAGCCACCATCTGGCGGGTCACACTGATCAACCGGTGGAGATTGGGCTGACCAGGCAATACTGTCTGCTGCCAGGACAGGCCGTCATTGCTTGAAATCAGTTGACCACCATCGCCAGCAGCCACGACTCGGTAGTTGGTGGTGATGACATTGTTGGCGGTGGTGGTGAGCGCCATCGGGGCCACAGATCGCAGCGTGCCTGAAACACCGCTGGTCACTGAGGTCCAGGTGTCTCCATCGGAGCTCCGGATGACCGTTCCGCCGGCCCCAACAGCAATCCAGTAGCCCGCCGCCGAGTAGGTCACTGCAAGCAAATCCTGGGGGGTCCCGCTGGAGATCCGCGACCATGTATTGCCATCTGAGCTGGCCAAAATGACTCCACCCGCACCGACCACGAGGGCTTTTGAACCGTTGGAGGCGATGCTGTACAACGGTGTGCCCACACCGCTGGAGATCCGGCTGAAGCTGCTCAGGTCGCTGCTGGAGGCGAGCCATCCATCGTCTCCCACCACGAACAACTTGCCGTAGGCAAAGGTCAGGCCCCGGACGGCGACAGCCCCCCCCATGCTGCTGGCAGTCCAGGTCTGGCCGTCCGTACTGGACTGGACAACACCACCATCACCGGCCACCACCATGCGGTAGCCCAGGGTGCTCGAAAGCAAGCCATAGGTGCCCGCATACAAGTTGGCCGAACCTACCGGGCTCGACAGTGTCCAGACGCTGCCGGCTGCTCGCGGAGTGACCGCCACGGAAGGCGTCGCCGCCCCCCCCGGGCCGCTGCCTTTTCGGGCATTGACAGCAAATGCATATTGAACGCCATTGGTCAATCCAGTCAAAGTGTAGGGGGGGGTCACCTTGACCACAGCGTTGCCGCCGGGCGTTTGAGACCAGCTTTGAGCATCGACCGTGGCGCCGGGGGCGAAGAGAACCCAATATTCGAGCCCAGGCTCGGCGTTCCAGTTGATCACGACCTGGGTGTCTCCCGCCTGAACACTCAACCCAGATGGCGCAGGCGCAGAGCTGCCGTTGCCGCCACAACCGGACAAAATCAAAGCGAACGACGAAACAATGCCGAGAAACCAGCGCATGAAAAGGCACTCCTTGAAAGTCGTACCATTATCAGCGATGAGACCGGGCTTTCCATGCCAGGTGGGCACGATGAAATTTTGGTGCCACACCCTGCCGACAATCAAACCCTGCGAAAATAGCGCCATGTTCACCGGAATCATCACCGGCGTGGGGCGAATCGTCGCCCTTCACGACCTGGGACGCTCTTTACAGCATGGCAAGCGGCTGACCCTTGAGGCGCCGCAGGGTTACCTTGACGATGTGGGTCTGGGTGACAGCATCGCCATCAACGGTGCCTGTATGACCGTCACCACCTTCAGCCCCGAATCGCAGCAGTTCACCATCGACATTTCGGCCGAATCCCTGGACAAGACCTGCGGACTTGACAAGCCAGGGCCCGTCAACCTTGAAAAAGCTCTGCGAGCCCACGACCGCCTGGGTGGCCACATCGTCTCCGGCCATGTCGATGGGGTCGGTCTTGTCAGTCGCTTCGAGCAGGTCGGTGAAAGCTGGGAGCTTTGCGTGGTAGCACCTGTCGCACTGGCCAGATATTTGGCCTACAAGGGCTCTCTCACCATCAATGGTGTGAGCCTGACGGTCAACCGGGTCAACGATTTGCCCCAGGGCTGCGAGGTCAGCATCAACCTGATCCCGCATACGATTGAAAACACGGCGCTGGGCCAACTCCGTGCGGGCAGCCCCGTCAACCTGGAAATCGATACCGTGGCCCGCTATGTCGAGCGCATGCTCAGCGCTGGCCTTCACCAGAAAGTACAGGCATGAGCATTACCACCTCTCCCGTGGGCATTTCGCCCGTCCAGGACATCGTGGCCGAAATGAAAGCCGGCCGCATGGTCATCCTCGTTGACGAGGAAGACCGGGAGAACGAGGGTGACCTGGTTCTGGCCGCCGACCATGTAACCCCCGACGCCATCAATTTCATGGCTCGATTCGGCCGTGGCCTGATCTGCCTGACATTGACGCGCGAGCGCTGCGAGTACCTCAAACTGCCCCCCATGGCAGCGCGCAACGGAACCGTCTACAGCACGGCCTTTACCGTGTCGATCGAGGCCGCCGAAGGCGTGACCACCGGCATCTCCGCTGCCGACCGCGCCCGCACCGTCGCTGTGGCGGTAGCCAGGAACACCCAGCCTGCCGACCTGGTGCAGCCCGGCCACATCTTTCCACTGCAGGCGGTCGATGGTGGCGTTCTGATGCGCGCCGGCCACACCGAAGCCGGATGCGATCTGGCCGCCATGGCTGGCTGTAGCCCCTCTTCCGTGATCTGCGAGATCATGAAAGACGATGGCACCATGGCCCGCCTGCCCGATCTGCAGCTGTTTGCCGCCGAACATGGACTGAAAATCGGCACCATCGCCGACCTGATCGAGTACCGCAGCCGCAATGAATCACTGGTCGAGCGCATCGGTAGCCGAACACTTCAGACAGCCCACGGCGAATTCACCGCCCACGCCTTTCGCGACAAGCCCAGCCAATCCGTGCACCTGGCCCTGGTCAAAGGACAGTGGAGTGCCGCGACCGAAGTGCCCGTGCGCGTACACGAGCCCCTTTCCGTGCTCGATGCCCTCGAGCTCAACCGGCCCATGCACTCTTGGAGTCTGGATGCCAGCCTGCGCTACATCCACGCACAGGGCCAGGGGGTGGCTGTACTCCTCAATGGCGGAGAGTCTGCGGCCCAGCTGCTGGCCCAGTTTGAGGGCAGTGCGCGCTCGGCGCAGGCTCCTGAACGCGGCCGGATGGATCTGCGCACCTACGGCATTGGAGCCCAGATCCTGCGCCTGTGTGGGGTGCAAAAAATGAAACTCATGGGCAACCCGCGACGTATGCCCAGCATGACCGGCTACGGTCTCGAAATCACCGGATACATTCCCAAGGAATAACGCCATGCAAAACGCCCAACAAGGCCGGGCCGGCGCCCTCGACGGCCAACACCTGCGCATCGGTATCGTTCAGGCACGCTTCAATGAAGACATCACCAACACCCTGGCCCAGGCATGCCAGGACGAGCTTCGGCGACTCAACGTCCAGCACATTGATCATGTGTTGGTCCCGGGCGCACTTGAAGTCCCCTTAGCCCTGCAGGCTCTGGCCGAGCGGGCGGAATACGACGCGCTGATTGCGCTGGGCTGCATCATCCGGGGTGAAACCTACCACTTCGAGCTGGTGGCCAACGAGTCGGGCGCCGGTGTGACCCGTGTGGGCCTGGACTATCACCTGCCCATTGCCAACGCCATCCTGACCGTCGAGAACCTGTCGCAGGCCGTCGCACGCCAACACGACAAAGGGCGTGACGCTGCCCGGGTGGCCGTTGAAATGGCGTGCCTGGTCGATGACCTGTCTGCCGATCTGGCTGAACTGGTGCAGGACGCGCAATGAACGAATCCGCACCCCGATCGCCGGGCACCCGCAAGTCCTCGTCGAAGCCCGCACGCAGTCGCTCGCGAGAGTTTGCCCTGCAAGCGCTCTACCAGCTTCTTGTGGGCCGTAACGAGGCCACCGACATTGACCTCTTCACCCGGGACCTGTCGGGCTTTCACAAGGCCGACATCGCGCATTACGACGCACTCTTTCACGGCTGCACACGAGAGGCCCAGGCCATGGACGCACTCATTGCGCCGCGGCTGGACCGCGCGCTCGACGAAATCTCCCCGATCGAACACGCCTGCATGTGGATTGGCCTGTACGAGCTCCAGTATTGTCTGGACGTTCCCTGGCGAGTGGTGCTCAATGAATGCATCGAGCTGACCAAGGACTTTGGCGGCACTGACGGGCACAAATATGTGAATGCCGTCCTCAGCGGATTGGCGCCGCAGCTGCGCGCCGTCGAGGTCCAGGCCGATCGTGCTGCGGGCAAGGCCCGCGACTGAGTGTCGACCCATGCGGATTGCCCAGCGCGCCCTTCGCATCGAACCCTTTTACGTCATGGAGGTGGCCAAGGCCGCCCTGGTCAAGGCCCGCCAGGTGCAGCACACCGACAGGCCTGTGATATTCCTCAATATTGGCGAACCCGATTTCACTGCCGCCCCGCTGGTCGGGGAGCGGGCCACACAAGGCATTGCCAGTGGGCACACACGCTACACACAGGCCCTTGGCACGGATGAACTGCGTCAGGCCATCAGCCGCTGGTACACAGATCGTTTTGGTCTTCAGGTGCCAGCCGCCCGCATCATCATCACGGCTGGCGCTTCGGCGGCCTTGCAGCTGGCGTGCCTGTCCCTGGTCGAGCAAGGCGATGAAATCCTGATGCCCGACCCCAGCTACCCCTGCAACCGACATTTCGTCAGTGCTGCCGAAGGCAAGGCCATCCTGATTCCGACCACCGCCCGTGACCGCTTCCAGCTTAGCGCAGACCAGGTCAAGGCCGCCTGGGGGCCGCGAACCCGGGGGGTTCTGCTGGCCTCCCCCTCCAACCCCACCGGCACATCGATCGACCCGGATGAACTGCGGCGCATCCACCAGTTCGTCAGTACGCAAGGTGGTGTCACCCTGATCGATGAAATCTATCTGGGCCTGAGCCACGAGGATCGCTACAGCCAGTCGGCCCTGGCGCTGGGCAATGACATCATCAGCATCAACAGTTTCAGCAAGTACTTCAACATGACCGGCTGGCGCCTGGGATGGCTGGTGGTGCCCGATGCCCTGGTTCATGTTATCGAGCGGCTGGCGCAAAACCTCTTCATCTGCCCCAGCACAATTGCGCAGGACGCTGCGCTGGCCTGTTTCGAAGCGCCCAGCCTGGACCTGTACGAACAGCGACGCGCCGAATTCAAGGCCCGGCGCGATTATTTCATTCCGGCGCTGCGCGAACTCGGGCTCGATGTTCCGGTCATGCCCGACGGCGCTTTCTATGCCTGGGCCGATTGCAGTCAGGCGTGCAAGGCAGCTGGGCTGCCAGACAGCTGGGCATTCGCCCACGCTGCCCTCGAGCATGCGCATCTGGCCATCACTCCGGGACGCGATTTCGGCACCTTTGAAACGGCCCGGTATGTCCGTTTTTCCACCGCCAACTCGATGACCGAACTGCATACGGCCATCGCCAGGCTCAAGGCCTGGCTGCATCCATGAGCTCGATCGCACATTTTGCTTTTCCCCTTCGGGTCTATTGGGAAGACACCGATGCCGGCGGCATTGTGTTTTATGCCAATTACCTCAGGTTCATGGAACGCGGCCGTACCGAGTGGCTGCGCAGCCTGGGCATTGCGCAGCAGGCCCTGCGAGACGAGATCGGCGGCATGTTCGTGGTCAGCGACACCACCATCAAATACCATCGCAGCGCGCGTCTGGACGATGCGCTGTGGGTCACCACGCGGATTTTGGACGCCGGCCGTGCCAGTATCACGCTTGCACAGCAGGTCCTGCTGCAGGGCCAGGCGCACGCCGAAGTCCTGCTTGCCGAGGGCACCATTCGCATCGGCTGGGTGGATGCCAGCAGCCTCAAACCAGGTCGCATACCGACCGCCATTCTTGAAAAACTCACGTCATGAATAACGACATGTCCATCGTCTCGCTGGTCCTGCATGCCAGCCTCGTAGTCCAGATCGTGATGGCCATCCTGCTGGCCCTTTCAGTGACCAGCTGGGCCGCCATCATCCGCAAACTCGGGGCCATCAAGCGCATACGCAAACTCAACGACGAGTTCGAGCGGGTGTTCTGGTCCGGCACCAGCCTCAACGAGCTGTTTTCAGCGGCCAGCCAGAACGCACGCCTCTCGGGTCCTATGGAGCGGATCTTTGCCAGTGGTATGCGCGAATATCAGAAACTGCGCGAGCGCCGCATCACGGATGCGGGCACCTTGCTCGACGGTGCCCGCAGGGCCATGCGCGCGAGTTTCCAGCGCGAAATGGATGTCGCCGAATCCCAGCTGGCCTTTCTGGCTTCGGTCGGCTCGGTCTCACCCTATGTGGGTCTGTTTGGCACGGTCTGGGGCATCATGCATGCCTTCACCGGCCTGGCCAACCTGCAGCAGGTCACCCTGGCCTCGGTGGCGCCCGGGATTGCAGAGGCTCTGGTGGCCACCGCCATTGGCCTGTTTGCAGCCATTCCGGCCGTGGTGGCCTACAACCGGTTTGCACGCGACATCGACCGCGTTGCGATCCGGCTGGAGACATTCATTGAAGAGTTTTCCAACATCCTGCAGCGCAGCCTGGGCGCCAACCCGTCTGCCTCGGGCCATTGAGCGAGGAACTGCACCATGCCATCCGTTGTTTCCAGAGGTCGTGGCCGCCGTGCAGTCAGCGAGATCAACATGGTGCCCTTCATCGATGTGATGCTGGTGCTGCTGATCATCTTCATGGTCACCGCGCCCATGATCTCACCCAGCCTGATCGACTTGCCCAGCGTTGGCAAGGCCAGCAAGCAGCCCGACAAGGTGATCCAGATTGTCATCCGCAAGGATGAAAGCCTGGAACTGGTCGCCGAGGGCAGCACACGAGCACTGCCCTCTTCTGCGGTGGCCGAATCGGTACGCAAGCTGATCCCCCAGGGTCAGAACACGGCCGTGGTCATCAGCGCAGACCGTTCGGTCAAATACGAGCGGGTGGTGAAAGTCATGGACACCCTTCAGCGCGCAGGCATCGAGCGCGTGGGATTGTCGGTACAACTGACCCCCTGAATGCTGCGCAAGGCCCTGTCTTCATGACCACCGCTGAACACTCGGCATTTGCGCCTCCGCCTGCCCCTGGACTGGGACGTTCACTGGCGCTGGCGCTGGTGGCGCACGTCCTGCTGTTCGCTGCTCTGGGGCTGGTCACCAACTGGAACACCCGGCCCATCACCGTCACCGCCGAAGCCGAACTCTGGTCGGCTGTGCCACAGGCTGCGGCTCCAGCACCGGTTAACACACCGCAAACCCTGCCGCCCGGGCCCGGGACGCCCCCACCCCAGCCTGCGCCGCCTCCTGCACCCCAGCCTGCCGAAACCCCGAAAGTGAGCGAGGCTGACATCGCCTTGCAAAAAAAGCGCGAGAAGGAACTTCAGCAGGCCAAGGAAAAGGAAAAGCAGCTGGCCCGCGAAAAAGCCCGCAAGGAACAAGCCGAAAAGGACCAAAAGGAGCGGGAAGCCCAGGAGAAAAAACGCCAGGCCGAACAACGCAAGAAGGAAGAGGCCCGCCAGGAAGCCCAGGAAAAAGCTGAGGCCGCACGTGCCGAGGCCTTGCGACAGGAAAATCTGCGTCGCATGCAAGGCCTGGCCGGTGCCACTGGCGGCGAGAACGCCACAGGTTCGGCTGCACGCTCCTCCGGTCCCTCGGCCAGCTATGCGGGTCGACTGGTCGGACGCATTCGGCCAAACATCGTCATGACAGGCGAGATCGCGGGCAATCCCCGCACCGAAGTAGAAGTGCGTGTGGCCGCAGACGGCACCATCCTGAGCAGCCGCATCGTCAAGTCCAGCGGCGTCAAGGCCTGGGACGATGCCGTGCTTCGGGCCATCGAGAAGACCGAGGTCTTTCCCAAGGACATCGACGGGCGCGTGCCTCCGGTGATGGTGCTGGGCTTTCGGCCGACGGACTGAGTCCGCAGGTCCCGGGCTGAAGCTTACTCGTAGACGATCTGCGCACGCCCCTGATCGGCCTGCGCCATCCAGCTGGCCAAAGCCGCATCCGACGGGAAAAACCGGGCCTGGTCCCCCAGGACCACTTCGGCGCAGGCAGCCACTTGCGCATTGCGCCGCTCCAACAGCAGGCGAACCGGCAGGCCGGTCACCAACTCGCCGTGCTCGGTTTCCTCGCGCACGGGCGCAAACTCCTTGAACAGACGTGGCAGGTCGGGCAAATGACCGTTGACCGCCACCCGCAAAAACTTGCCAAACCGACAACGTGCAGTGGCGAGATCCCAGATCTGTTCCATCTTGAGCCTGTAGCCGCCGGAAAACCGGTCAGGCTGCATTTTGGCCATCACGACGATCACCTCATCGTCCCTGAGCACATGACGGGCCGCATGAATCAGGGCTTCATCGGCACTGGCCTCCATCACTGCGGATTTGTCATCAAGCCTGAAAATCGCCAGCTTGCCCCGCTGGCCGTTGATGATGCGCAAATCGCTCACCACACCGGCCAACAGTTGCGACTCGCGGCTGTCGATCAGATCATCGATACGGCGACGGACAAATTGCCGCACCTCGCTCTCGACCGCATCGAACAGGTGCCCGGACAGGTAAAAGCCCAGCGCCGCCTTCTCGAATGAGAGCCGGTCCTTGATGCCCCAGGGCAGGACCTCTTCGAGTTCAGGCTCCTGGGTGCTCGAACCGTGCGAATCGTCCCCAAGCATGTCAAACAGGCTGCCCTGGTTGATATTGGCGGCAGCAGCATTGGCGAAGTCGAACGCTTTATCGATACTGGCCACCAGCGCAGCGCGGTTCATGTGCAGGCCATCGAAGGCACCCGCCTTGATCAGCGCCTCGACGGTGCGCTTGTTGATGCGGGAGCGATCGATACGGACACAGAAATCGAACAGGCTTTTGAAGGGGCCGCCTTCCTTGCGGGCGGCCACCAGGGCTTCGATTGCCTGCTGACCCGTGCCCCGGATGGCCCCCAGGCCATAACGGATCTGCTGATCGGTCACCGGATCAAAGCGGTACTCGCCTCGGTTGATATCGGGCGGATCAAAGCTGATGCCAAAACGCAAGGCATCTTCGTAGAGCACCTTGAGCTTGTCGGTGTCGTCCATCTCCACGGTCATGTTGGCGCAAAAGAACTCGGCGGTGTAATGCACCTTGAGCCACCCCGTGTGGTAGGCCAGCAGCGAATACGCTGCTGCATGGGACTTGTTGAAGCCGTAGCCTGCGAAGCGCTCCATCAGGTCAAAAATTTCGTCGGCCTGCTGCTGCCCGATCTGGTGGGTACGCAGGGCGCCCTCTCGAAACTTGACCCTGTGCTCGGCCATTTCTTCGGGCTTTTTCTTGCCCATGGCACGGCGCAGCAGGTCGGCGCCGCCCAGCGAGTAGCCGCCCAGAATCTGGGCCGTCTGCATCACCTGCTCCTGGTAGACCATGATGCCGTAGGTCTCGCTGAGCATCTCGGCTACGGCCGGATGGGGGTAGACCACCTCCTCACGACCGTGCTTGCGGGCGACAAAGCTGGGAATCAGGTCCATCGGCCCGGGCCGGTACAGGGCGTTGAGGGCGATCAGGTCTTCCAGGCGTGAGGGTTTGGCGTCGCGCAGCATGCCCTGCATGCCCCGGCTTTCAAACTGGAACACCGCCTCGGTGCGCCCCTCCTGGAACAACCGGTAGGTTCGGGCGTCGTCCAGGGCAATCTTTTCAAACGAGAAATTCTCCTGCCCCTGGTGGCGACGGACGATCAGTTCACGCGCAATCTCCAGGATGGTCAACGTGGCCAGGCCCAGGAAGTCGAATTTCACCAGGCCAGCGGCCTCCACATCATCCTTGTCATACTGACTGACGGCCGACTCACTGCCGGGCTGTTGGTAGAGGGGACAAAAGTCCGTCAGTTTGCCCGGGGCAATCAGCACCCCGCCCGCATGCATGCCGACATTGCGTGTCATGCCCTCAAGCCGCTGCGCCATCTCGATGAGCGTGCGGACGTCCTCCTCACGCGCAATGCGCTCGGCCAGCACGGGCTCCATCTCGATGGCGTACTGAGTCTTGTCGCCTTCCTTTTTGTGTTTTGGAGGGTACTGCAGGGTGACCGAAACGCCAGGCTTGTTGGGAATGAGCTTGCTGATGCTGTCACAGAAGGTGTAGCTCAGATCCATGACCCGCCCGACGTCGCGGATGGCCGCACGAGCGGCCATGGTGCCAAAGGTTGCGATCTGGCTGACAGCATCGCGGCCGTATTTTTCCTTGACGTACTCGATGACCCGGTCGCGATTGGTCTGGCAAAAGTCGATGTCAAAGTCGGGCATCGACACCCGCTCGGGATTGAGAAAACGCTCGAACAGCAAGTTGTACTGCAGCGGATCGAGATCCGTGATGCCCAGGGAATAGGCCACCAGCGAACCCGCCCCGGAACCGCGACCCGGACCCACCGGACAACCGTGGGTCTTGGCCCAATGGATGAAATCGCCCACGATCAGGAAATAGCCCGGAAAGCCCATTTTCAAAATTGTCTCGAGCTCGAATTCCAGCCGCTCGACATAACGCGGCTGCTGGGCCTGCCGCTGTGCGGGCTGCGGGTACAGGCTTTGCAGTCGTTGCTCAAGGCCCTGATGGGCCACATGCCTGAAATAGCCCTCAACCGACAAAATTTCGCCATTGACGGGCGGAATCGGAAAATCGGGCAGCATGGGCTGGCCGAGCTTGAGGGTCAGGCTGCACCGGCTGGCTATTTCCAGCGTGTTGGCAATGGCGCTGGGCACATCGGCAAACAGCTGGCGCATTTCATCTGCCGTCTTGAGGTACTGGTCACGCGTGAATCGTCGTACGCGGCGCGGGTTGGCCAGAATCTCCCCCTCGGCAATGCAGACCCGGGCCTCATGCGCCTCGTAGTCGTCGGCCGTCAGAAACTGCACCGGGTGGGTCGCCACCACCGGCAAGCCCAGGCGGGCCGCCAGAGCCACGGCTGCGGCCACATGGGCCTCATCCTCGGGGCGTCCGGCACGTTGCAGTTCAAGGTAGAAGCGGTGCGGAAACATCGACGCCAATCCCAGGGCCAGATCGGCAGCTCTGGCTTCATCGCCCTGCACCAGCGCCTGCCCCACAGCGCCAGACTGTGCTCCGGACAGCAGGATCAGTCCGTCGGACAACTCCTGCAACCACTGCAGGCGCAACACGGCCTGGATCTTGTGGGCGTTTCGGGTCCAGCCTCGGGCCAGCAACTCACACAGATTGAGGTAACCCTGCCGGTTTTGCACCAGCAAGATGACACGGGAGGTCTGCGAGCCGTCGCCGCCCTGGCCCTCGATTTGCACCTCGGCACCCAGCAGGGGCTTCACGCCTTTGTTGCGGGCTTCCTTGTAGAACTTGACCCCCCCGAACAGGTTGTTGAGATCGGTGATGGCCAGCGCAGGCTGGCCGTCGCGGGCCACCGTTCGGACAGTCTCGTCAATGCGACAAATGCCGTCGACGATGGAGAATTCGGTGTGAAGGCGAAGGTGGACAAACATGCAGCCATTTTAGGACCGCGGCTTCGCCAGACTGTCCTTGCAAACCCTGTGGTCAGCAGCCATATTTCAGCTGCGCAGCACCTGCAGGACCTGCGAACGGAACTCGCGGCTGTAGAGAATCAGCACCACCAGGGCGGTGACCAGCATCAGCACCTTGAACTCGAACACCAGCAGAGGCGTTTGCTGGGCAAACGGAATTTTTCGCACCCGTTCGGCGGCCTTGTCGGTGGTGCCCAGCAAGGCAAACAGGACGCCCTGTGGCCCGGCCCACACAGGCGGCGACACGGTACCCGGCCCCGCTGCCGGCCCGCCAGAGGGCCGGCAGCGGGGCCGGGAGATCAGCCACGTACACGGGCGGCGACAGCGGCCACCCGCTCGCCAAACCTGACGGCCGTGTCCACATCCCCCTGGGGAATCTTGTCGGCTCCGGCATCCGATGGCGCCTGCACCAGCAGACCCACCGAGCCGCCCAGGTTGTTGACATCGTTGCGGGTTGCCGCGCTGTGGTTGGCGGGCGGCAATCCCAGACTGATCCACAGGCCACCGTGCTGCGACGCCAGGGTATTGAGGTAAGCCAGGGTCATGCCCTTGTCGCCGTTGAGACTGGCGCTGACCGAGAACCCGGCAAACAGTTTGTCCTGCCAGGCGCGAGTGAACCAGCGCTTGGATGAGGCATCGGCAAATTTCTTGAACTGCCAGCTCACATTGCCCATGTAGGTGGGCGAGCCCATGACAATGGCATCGGCAGCATCCAGGGCGGCCCAGTCGGCTTCGCCAAGGTGGCCATCGGCATCAATGGCCACCAGTTGGGCTTGGGCGCCTCGGGCCACCGCCTGGGCGATGAATTGTGTATGGCCGTAGCCTGAATGGTAGACAACAACGGTCTTGCTCATGAGAGTACTCCTAGGTTAATAAAAATTTCAGGGGGCCAGATCAAACACCAGCACCTCGGCCTCCTGAGCCCGCTCCAGGGTCAGCGACGCTTCCGAATGCACCAGCGCGGCATCGCCAGCCTGCATGGCCTGGCCATTGGCCTGCAGATGACCCCGCACCACAAACACATAGGCTTTGCGTTGCGCATCCAGGGCCAGTGTGGCCCGTTCGTTGGCCTCAAACAAGCCGGCATACAGGCGGGCATCGGCATGGATGGTCACGGCATGCTCCCCACCCTCGGGTGCCGCCAGCAGGGCCAGGCGGCCGCGTTTGACGTCCGGCGGAACCGTCTTTTGTTCATACCCCGGCGTGATTCCGCGCCGATTGGGTTCGATCCAGATCTGCAGGAAATGGGTCTGCTCGCCCCGGGCATGGTTGAACTCGCTGTGGCGCACACCGCTGCCGGCGCTCATCCGCTGGATGTCGCCGGGCGGGATGCCCTTGACATTGCCCATGCTGTCCTGGTGGGCCAGGTTGCCCGACAACACATAGCTGATGATCTCCATGTCCCGGTGTCCATGGGTGCCAAAGCCGGTCCCCGGCGCAATCCGGTCCTCGTTGAGAACACGAAGATTGCCCCAGCCCATGTGTTGCGGGTCAAAGTAATCTGCAAACGAAAAGCTGTGAAAGCTTTTGAGCCAGCCATGGTCGGCAAAACCGCGCTCGCCGGATTTTCGAAGGGTCAGCATGGTGGAAACTCCTGACAGGAAGGCCACCACTGTAGGCCGATCCAGGGCTTGGCAGGTGCAGTCGATTTGCTGGCATCATTCGAATTTTTTGAAATGAAAAAGGCCGAACATGCAAAGCCCGCGCGACTGGCTGACCCCGGAGACCCTGATCATGCTGCAAACCATCGGGCAGCAGGGCAGCTTTGCCGCCGCCGCACGCCAACTGGGCCTGGTGCCCAGCGCACTGACCTACCGTGTGCGCCAGCTCGAGGACGCGCTTGATGTCCTGCTGTTTGATCGCTCGGCCCGACAGGCCCGGCCCACCGCCGCCGGACGTGAGCTGCTGCGAGAGGCCACCCGCCTGCTGGACGACATGGACGCTTTGGCCAACCGGGTGCGCCGCGTGGCCACCGGGTGGGAGGGTGTGCTCACGGTGACACTCGACAGCCTGATCTCGCGCAGCGTGGTGATGGACCTGTGCGATGCCTTTTTGTCGCTGCAAGCGCCCACCCGTTTGAGGTTGCGCCACGAAACCCTGTCGGGCACCTTGGCCACACTCACCTCTGGCCAGGCAGACCTGGCGCTGGGTGTGGTCCTGGAGCCCGGTCTTCAGCCCGACATCCGCCATGCGGTCCTGGGGAGCATTCCTTTTGTCTATGCCGTTGCTCCACACCACCCGCTGGCCCAGGCTCCCGAGCCCCTGAGCGACGAGGTGTTGCAGCAGCACCGTGCAGTGGCCGTGGCGGACTCGGTCAGTCGCGGCGATGGCCTGACGATCGGCCTGCTGGGCGGTCAGGATGTGTTCACGGTCCCCGACATGCCCAGCAAGCTCGAAGCCCAGTTGCGGGGTCTGGGTGGCGGCTTTCTGCCCGAATCCCTGGCCCAGAGCGCGATTGCAGCGGGGCGTCTGGTGGTGCGGCAGGTGGTCCGCTCGCGCATCTCCACCGCACACTATGCCTGGCGCGAAAGCCGCCACAGCCCGCCCGGGCATGCCCTGCAGTGGTGGCTGGAGCGACTGCAAAACGAGAACACACGCTCTGCATTGCTGCAACCGGTGCATCGCGTGTAAAGTCCCGCCATGACAACACCCCACACCGCCATCATCGGCGTCGGCATGGCGGGTATCGCCTGTGCCCGCACCCTGCGTCAGGCTGGCCATCACGTCACCCTCATCGAGAAAAGCCGGGGCACCGGTGGGCGCATGGCCACGCGCCCCAGTCCCTTCGGGACTTTTGACCATGGCACGCAGTACTTCACCGTGCGCGACCCGCGCTTTGAATGGGCACTGGGCACCGTCCCCGGACTGTGCCGGCCCTGGAGTGCCAATGCCGTGCGTGTGCTCGACGCCATCGGGCGGGTCATCGAAGCCGGGCTGCCTGGAGGCGAACGCCATTGGGTCGCCAGCCCCGGCATGAATGCCCTGGTGCGCGCCTGGGCCGAGCCTTTGCAGGAGGACGGCAACATCCGGCTGGAAACCCGTGCCACCCGCATTGCCCCGGACCCCCTGTACAAAAAGGGCTGGCAAGTGCACACCGAAGGGGCCGACGGGAGCCAGCATGTGTATGCCGGCTTCGACCAGGTGATCCTGGCCATCCCCCCTGCCCAGGCCCGGACCTTGCTCGAAAGCTCGGGGCTGGGTGAGCTGGCCTCGCCCTTGCAGCGGGTCCAGGTCGATCCCTGCTGGACCCTCATGGCCGCCTGGCCGCAAGCCGTGCAGCCCGGCCTGATCACCATCGGGCCACAATGGAACGCCGCGCGCAGCACCCACCACCGCATTGCCTGGATGGCCCGCGAGTCCTCCAAACCTGGCCGCGAAAGCATCGAGCGCTGGACGGTGCAGGCCAGCGCCAGCTGGTCGGCCGAACACCTGCAGGACAGCGCCGAACGTGTGAGCGCCAAAATGCTGAAGGCCTTTGGGGAAATCACCGGCATTCGGGCCACTCCGGCGCACGTCGAGGCCCATCGCTGGCTGTACGCCAAGACCGCCCGACCGCTCGGCCAGAGCCATTTGTGGTTCAAGGCCGAGGGCCTGGGATTGTGCGGTGACTGGTGCCTGGGGCATCGGGTCGAGGATGCCTTTGTCTCCGGCCTGGAACTGGCCCTGGCTGTGCTGCGCAAACCTTAAAACCATGGGGGCGGGCGTCATCGGGAGGTTTGCCCCGTCCCCGACCGGATGGCTGCATGCCGGCTCGCTGGTGGCCGCTCTGGCGAGCTGGCTCGATGCCCGGGCCAGCGGGGGCGACTGGCGTGTGCGCATTGAAGATGTGGACACGCCGCGATGCGTGCCGGGCGCCGACCAGGCCCTGCTGGCGCAACTGGCGCACTGCGCCTTGCGACCTGACGGGGACGTCGTGTGGCAAACCCGGCGTACAGCGCTGTACCAGCAAGCCCTGGACCGGCTGGTGGCCGCCGGACTGGCCTACCCCTGCGGCTGCTCGCGCAAGGACATCGAGGCTGCCCAGCCCCACCCGGGCGAGCGCCACAAGACCCCGGTCTACCCGGGCACCTGTCGCGGCGGTCTGCAGGGTAAAGCTCCACGGGCCTGGCGTTTGAATGTGCAAGCCGTGCACCAGGCATGCGGCTTGCCGACCATCACCCGCTGGAGCGACCGTCGCCTGGGCCCGCAGGCCCAGAACGTGGCACTCGAGGTCGGCGATTTCGTGCTGCGAAGGGCCGACGGTCTGTGGGCTTACCAGCTGGCCGTGGTCGTGGACGATGCCGCACAGGGCATCACCGATGTCGTTCGGGGCGAAGACCTGACCGACAACACCGCACGCCAGATCGTCTTGCAAAAAGCACTGAGCTTGCCCACGCCGCGCTACCTGCACACGCCGCTGGTGACCGGCCCTAATGGCGAAAAACTCAGCAAGCAAAACGGCGCCCGCCCGGTGGATCTGACCGACCCGCTGCAAGCCCTGAACGCTGCCGCGCAGTGCCTGGGCCTGCAACCCGCTGCCCACTCCTGCCTGCCCGACCAGGCCCTCCAGGAATGGGTGGCCCAGTGGGCCATGAAGTTTCCCGTCGCGGCCGGCGCCGCGCGACAGGGATAATCAGCAGCTTTGCCATTTTTCCTGACATGACCGCGCCCCCCAGTCTTTCGCCAGCCCCAGACGCCCCCTTCATGCGCACCATTAAAAGCTATGTGTTGCGGGCCGGTCGCATGGGCACCGGGCAGATGCGGGCCTTCGAACGCCATGGCCCCAGATTCCTGATCCCCTACCAGGACGGACCGCTGGACGTGGCCGCCGCTTTTGGCCGCACAGCGCCGCTGATTCTGGAAATCGGATTCGGCATGGGCGATGCCACCGCCAAAATCGCCCAGGTGCGCCCGCAGGACAACTTCCTGTGCTGCGAGGTGCACGAGCCCGGGGTCGGCGCCCTGCTCAAGCGCTGCGGCGATGAAGGCATCGGCAATATCCGCATCGTGCAACACGATGCTGTAGAGGTCTTGGACCACATGCTGGGCCAGGACAGCCTGGACGGCGTGCACATTTTCTTTCCGGACCCTTGGCACAAAAGCCGGCATCACAAGCGCCGCCTCATCCAGGCGCCTTTTGTGCAGCGGCTGGCGCGGCATATCCGCCCCGGCGGCTACCTGCACCTGGCCACCGACTGGCAGCCTTATGCCCAGCAGATGCTCGAGGTGCTGTCGGCCCAGCCGCTGCTGGCCAACACCGCCGGACCCCAGGGTCAGGGCTTTGCCGACAAGCCCGTTTACCGGCCGCTGACCAAATTCGAAAACCGTGGTCTCAAGCTGGGTCACGGGGTCTGGGACCTGGTATTCCGGCGCGTTTGAACGCGACAGCACGGCCATGGCCCACGTGCCCAAGAACCCCCTCATCGCCATGCGCGACGGGGTTTCGCCCAGTTGTCTGGCCTTGCCCCATGTGCGGCACAGCCCATGGCCCTTGCTGATCGACCATCTGGCCGAACGGTTGCCCCGCATCGGCCGCAGCGAATGGACCGAGCGCATGCGTGCTGGCCGTGTGCTGGGCGAGGACGGCCAGCCCCTGCCGCCCGAGGCACCCTTTGTCGGCGGCGCCCGGGTCTACTACTGGCGCGAATTGCCCGCTGAAGATCCGATCCCGTTTGACGCCTGCGTGCTGTTCGAGGACGAGCACCTGGTGGTGGCCGACAAGCCGCATTTTTTACCGGTCACCCCGGGCGGGCGCTATGTGCGCCAATCGCTGCTGGTGCGTCTGAAGGCGCAACTGGGCTGCGCCGACCTCAGCCCTCTGCACCGCATCGACCGGGAAACCGCCGGCCTGGTGTTGCTGTCCAGGCGGCCGCAGGATCGCGATGCCTACCAGTCCCTGTTTCGAGAGCGGCGGGTGCACAAGGTCTACGAGGCCGTGGCACCCTGGCGCCATGACCTGGTCTTTCCAATCACCCGCAGCAGCCACATCCGCGAGGACGAACAGGCCTTTTACCGCATGCGGGAGGCCCGCCCCGAAGAAGGTCTGCCCGCGAACAGCGAAACCCGCATCGAACTCATTCGTCGACAAGGCGCACGGGGTCTGTACCGCCTGCTGCCCGTGACCGGCAGACGCCACCAGTTGCGGGTACACATGCAGGGCCTGGGGCTGCCCATCGAGGGGGACCAGTTCTATCCGGTGGTCCGGCGTGGGCCTCAGGAGCCCGAAGACTTTGCTCATCCCCTGCAACTGCTGGCCCGGGGCATAGCCTTCACCGACCCGGTGACGGGTCAGCAGCGATGTTGGACGTCCGGTCGACACCTGCCACTTCCCTGAGAAGTGGGAGGCTCAATTCAATAAGCCAATCATTCCAATCCATCACGTTGATTAGCCACCGACTGATCGATGGACTCCTTGCCCATGAGATTGCCTATTTCAAGTGAGAGAACATGCCTTTGGCCAGGGCCTCGGCGGTGCAGGCGCGTTCGAAGTCCTGGCGACGCGGCTGGTTGAGGTCCACCATCTCGGTGACCAGGCGCTGCTCGTAGACAGGCTCGTAGATGGGATCGTCACGGCACACCGTCTCGCGGATCTTGATGGCATTGCCCTTTTCATCCTTGCTGTCGCGGGTGATGGTTTTGCAGGTGTTGCGAAAGCCCGTGATGCGGTCGCCCACCCTGAACGGCCGCATGACCTGCTGGGCGGCTGTTTGCAAGGGAATGAGGCGTGTGCCCTCGGCCTGGCAATGGGCAGCAATGGCCTTTTCCTGCGGCGTGGCGCATCCGGAAAGCGCTGCAGCCACAGCCACCAGGGCCAGCAGCACAGGCCGCAGCGGGTCAGCCCTCGAAATGAACGGTGTTGGGGTCTTCATGGTGCTGGTCATGGTGCCTGAAGGCGATGCAGGCTGCAAGCATGCCCCCGGGCAGCGCACCGGCAGCAGCGATGTACAGCCCGGATCAGCCATGTGCAGCCCTGAGCAGCCGGTTGCAATGCCCTGCCCGCCCAGGCCAGGGCTGCCGGGTGTCAGACCCGCCCGGCCACCCAGGCCTGCACGCTGGCCAGAGCCTGCGGCAGCGCCTTGGGGTCGGTGCCGCCGGCCATGGCCATGTCGGGCTTGCCGCCACCTTTGCCGCCCACCTGCTGGGCCACAAAATTGACCAGCTCGCCGGCCTTGACCTTGCCCACGGCATCGGGTGTCACGCCCGCAGCGATCTGGACCTTGTCGCCGTCCACGGCAGCCAGCACGATGGCGGCGGTTTTGAGCTTGTCCTTGAGCTTGTCGAGGGTCTCGCGCAGGGTCTTGGCGTCGGCGCCTTCAAGCCGGGCCGCCAGGACCTTGAGGCCTTTGACGTCCACGGCCTGGGCCATCAGCTCATCGCCCTGGCTGGACGCGAGCTTGCCCTTGAGCGCGGCGACTTCCTTTTCAAGCGCCTTGACCTGGTCGAGCACCTGGGCGATGCGGCTGCTCAGCTGCTCGGCCGGCGCCTTGAGGCTGCCTGCGGCCTGCGCCACGGTGCTTTCCAGCGACTGCAGATAGGCCAGCGCGTTCTCGCCGGTCACAGCTTCGATGCGGCGCACGCCTGCGGCCACGCCGCTTTCGGCCACGATCTTGAACAGGCCGATGTCGCCCGTGGCTTTGACGTGGGTGCCGCCGCAGAGTTCGCGGCTGGAGCCAATGTCGAGCACGCGCAC